>JBJOKR010000001.1:0-81579 GCA_046045995.1 Pseudomonadota bacterium
CACCATTGATGCCTGCACCGAACTGCACTTCATCGCCAAGGCCTTCGAGCGGATCGGCGACCAGGCCACGAACCTGGCGGAGATCGTCCGCTATCAAGCCATCGGCACCCTGCCCCCGCTGGAGCGTCCGAAGAAGGCGTGAGCCCAGGGCTGGTTCCGCCTGGCACCCGACCCATCCCGCACAAGACAAACGCCCAAGACAAACGGCCGGTGATCGCCTTGGATCACCGGCCGTTTCATTTCCGGATGCCTGCCGACGGCGACCGGGCCTGCGCGGGCATCATGCCCGGGCAAGCCCGGCTGCCGCGATCACCAGCGGATGGTCAAGGTTCCGAAGACCTGCCGGTCCACCTGACGGTTCGGCGCGATCAGCATGCGCTTCTGGTTCAGGTTGATGCCGCTGACCTCCACCCCAATATTCTCGGTGATGGTGTAGCCGACGCGGCCGCCCAGGCCGAAGCGCTCCGGCACGTCCCGCAGGGTGGTGGCGCTGGTGAACTGCTCGCTCTGCCCCACATAGGACAGGAACAAATCGGCCGCCCAGGGGCCGCCGGTCCAACCCAGGGTGACGTTGGCGGCATGGCGCGGCGTCGTCTCCTGATAGGACACGCCCGTCTCATACCCCGTCTGGCCGGTCACGGCCCGGTTGATCGTGAAGTCGTCGTTCACGTCCAGCCAGGTGTAGTTGGCACCCCAGGTTAGGCTATACGGCAGATCGCCCTTCAGGCTGACCTCCAGCCCCGTCACCGCGCTGTCGCCGAAATTGTCGGACACGCGGAACGTGGTGCTGGTGGTGCCCACCGTCACCACGCGGGTGCCGCCGATACCGGCGGGACCGAACATATCCTCCGTGATCGTATGGAACAGGGAGGTGCGCAGGGTCGTGGCGATCGCTTCGATCCGGCGGTCGTAGCTGACCTCGAAGTTGTTCACCACCGACGGCTCCATATCCGGATTGCCGTGGCCGGTGGTGCCCGTCTGCACGAAGCTGAGCGCCACCAGGTTCGGGAACTGGATGCCGCGGGCATGGGTCAGACGCAGGGTGCTGAGATCATCCGGCTGCCAGGACAGCGTGGCGTTGTAGCTGTACACCGTCTCCTTCCGGTTGAAGTCGTCATCCTCGAACGGCCGCGGGGCCGGGCGCAGATAGCCCCAGCGCTCCGACCGGATGGTGTCGATGCGGGCACCGGCGGACCAGGCGATGGTGTCCGTCACCTGCCAGTTCCAGCTGCCCGACAGGGCGCCCAGGTTGTAGGCGTAGTCATATTCCAGCGCGGTTATGCCGTCGGTCCGGGCGACACCCAGGTCGGTGCGGCGGGCTTCCACCGCGGCGCGGAGCGCATGGTCGGAGCCCAGGCGGAAGACATGCTCCACCTGGCCGACCATGTTGCGGTTGGCCTGGGCCAGCACACGGCTGGAATTGAAGCTGTCATTCAGGTTGGCATAGGCCTGACCCTTGGTCGTGCCCCAACCGTTCTCCCACGCGAAGGAACCCTTGACGGAGCGGATCTTCCAATAGGGCGTGCCGTTGCCGCCACCGGTGGTGCGGCGCAGGGTATTGGCGTCGGCATAGCTGCCTTCGAGTCCGACCTGCAGGGAGGGGACCACCTGGAACAGGCTGTCGATGGTGGCGAAGCGGCGCTCCGGGTTGTTGAAGATCGGGGAGGCCTCGATGAAGCGCTCCTCCTCCGTGAAGCCGTCGGCATCCATCGACCCGACGGAGAAACGCACCCCGCCCCAGTCGGACAGCTTCAGCGTGGCCGTGGCGTTGATGTCGCGGCGGTGGCCGGTGCCATAGCTGACGGAGGCCTGGTTCACATCATCGGTCAGGGGATTGAAGGTGATGATGTTGATCACGCCGGAGACCGCGTTGAATCCGAACAGGGCGGTGTTCGGCCCCTTCACGATTTCGATCTGGCGGATATCGGCCATGTTGACCGGCAGGGCCTCCCACACGGTGTAGGCCAGGTGGTCCACATAGATCTGCCGGCCGTTGATCATGACCAGCAGTCGGGATGAGCCGGGCTGGTTGTAGCCGCGGATGCCGATATCGAAATCCTGGATGGCGGCGCGCTGCATGTCCACCCCAGCCACCCGGGCCAGCAGCTCCGGAATGTCCTTCACGCCCGACCGACGGATCTCATCCTGGGTGATGATGGTCATGGTGGACGGCGCGTTGGAGGCGCGCTGCGGGATGCCCAGGGCCGAGGTGGTCACCGGCTCACCGAACATCGCCTCATACTGCGAATAATCCAGGGTCTGGGCGCGGGCGGCGCTGGTCAGCGCCAGCACGGAAGCGGTCGCGAGTGCCGCGGAAACGATCTTGGTCTTCATATCCATGTATCCTTGATATCTGAGGGGGTGCCTGGGGCAGCGCGCCCTCAGAGTTCCTTGACCATGATGAGAAAGGCGCTTTCGAAGGAGACGCCGGCCGCGTCGGCCGCCTTGCGGCTGACATAGATCTGCACCTTCGGCGCGGTCTCGATCCCCAGCACGCAATGGCCGGCTTCCACGCAGGCCTTGTCGGTGCTGGCGGTGACGACCTTGGCGGCGGCACCAGCGGGGCCGACGGCGGACCCGGCACCGGTGGTCACCAGCCAGACCTTGGCACCGGAGGCGGGGGCATCGGCGGCGGCGACGGCCTTGGGCTTCAGGGTGATCGGTCCGACCTTCAGTCCGCTGCCGAGCAGGCCCAGGATGGCATCCCGCTCCGCCTCGGACGTGGCGTTGCCGGGTTCGAACACCACTGCGGCCGGCACATCCCCGCTGGGGCCGTTCACCATGAAGGAGAGGGCGCGGCCCAACACCTCCAGATCCTTCTGGGACATGGCCGCCGACGCGGGCCCGGCACCCAGAAGGACAAGGGCGGCCAACAGGACGCCGGACAATACGGTCTTGATGGTCATTGGTCTTTCCTCATCGAAATCGACCGGATCCGCCGCTCACCAGCTTCAGGGACCGGGTTGGCGGCGGCCGGGTGGCCGGGGGCGTGGAAACCGCGGCTGCGGCTGCCCGCCCCGTCAGGCCCGAAGGGTGGTTAGGAAGGCGGCCGTGCCCCGCTGCACGTCGCCGAAGCTGGTCTTCAGTCCGTCCACGGACCGGTGCAGGTCGCGAGCACCGACCCCGCTTTTCTCCGCTGCGGCGGCGGCGGTGCCGGCCCCGCTGCGGAGCTGGCGCACATCATCCGCGGCGGCATTCACCGACCGGGCGATTTCCGCCGTGGCGCTGTTCTGCTGTTCGATGGCGGCGGCGATGCTGGTCGTCGTCGTCCGGATCTCCTCCATCAGCGCGTGGACCTGCTCGATCTCGCCCGAGGCTTCGCCGGTGGCGGACTGGATGCCGTGGACAAGGCTGCGGATCTCCTCCGTCGCCTTGGTCGCCTGCGCCGCGAGGTTCTTGACTTCCCCCGCCACCACGGCAAAGCCCTTGCCGGCCTCCCCGGCGCGGGCGGCCTCGATCGTTGCGTTCAGCGCCAGGAGGTTAGTCTGGCTTGCCACCTCCCCGATCAGCTTCACCACCACGTCGATGCGCTGTGCCGCCTCCACAAGGCCGCGGACGCGGGTCACGGCATCCATGGCGCGGGCGGCACCATCGCCCGCACGACCGTTGGAGCTCTGGGCCTGCTGGGCGACTTCCCGGGTGGAAGCGGCCAGCTCCTCGATGGCCGACGCCACGGTCTGCACATTGTCCAGCACCCGTTCGCTGGCGTCCGCGGTGGCGGAACTGGTGCGCGCATTCTCCTCCGCCAGGGTCAGCAGGGAGGTGGCGACCACGCCGATGTCATCGGCGACCCGGTTGGCACCGGTCAGGGCTTGGCCCACCTCCGCTTCGAAGCGGTCTCCGGTCTGGCGCAGGGCGGCGACGCGGTCGGTCTCCGCCTGACGGCGCAGGTTCTGCTGCTCCGCCTCCGCGCCGCGCGCGCGCTCAATCTGGGCGCGGAAGACACGCAGCGCTTCGACAATGCCGCCCAACTCGTCCCGGCGGGCCAGCGCATCCACATCGACGCCCAGGTCCTCCCGCGCCAGACGCTCTGTCGCCCCGGCGATGGCACTGATGGAGCGGCGGCTGGACCGGGCGATCGCCACGGAAAATCCGACCAGCCCTGCCACGCCGACGACGCCGATGATCAGGAACCAACGGCCGAACTCGTTGGCGTCGTTCGACACCTCGGCCGCCTTGGCCCGGGCACGGTCCACCCGCGCCGCCACCAGGGCGTCGATGCGGGCGTTCATCTCTTCGAAATTCTGGCGAAAGGGGGCCAGCATGCCGACGCCGGAAGCGAAGTCGATCTCCAGCATGCTGGTGACCACGTCGATGGTCCCGGCATAGGTGCCAAGCGCCTCGATCACCGCCGCGATCGCCGCCTGCTCATCGGCGGCGATGCCGGGGCTCCGCGCCTGGGTGCGGAAGGCGTCGGCAATACGGTTCACCTCCGCCACAATGGCTTCCTTGCGGTCGGTCAGGGCCTGGGCCTCGCCCGCGGCACTATCGACAAGCGCATCGGACAGGCTGGATTGCACCCTCTGGATGGCAGTGGACAGATCAGACAGGGCCACGGCGGAAGACATCTCCGCCGCGACGATGGTTTCGGTCCGCTCCGCTGCATCGAACAGCCCGCGAACACCCAACCCGGCAACAACCACGATAAGGGCGGCAGACAAAAGGGGGGCGATGAGGAACTTCACAAACATGGAAACATCGTCGATACGAATTCCAGATGACACCGGTGCCATAATCACCCCCGTAAATTAGCGAGAACCGCGCTTGACTGAGCACTTATTTCCTTAGGCACACGATCATCTCACGGTGCCTTACCCAATGCCATCTAAACGAAAGCATATAGTCGGCACCCAGCGCGATCGGACGGTAGATTTCTTGTCCGTACCATTCGATCCCGTTAACCAAAGGCGGACGCCCTACCTGGCCGAAGGTGTAAGCCACAGGTCTTATCAGGGCCAGAACGGTCTTCGTGGGGGTGCCATGCAGGTACGGAAGGTTGGCTATTGATGCGCGGTTAACCGCCAAGACTTGTGTGGCATTCGCAATCAAACAAATCAGCGCGTTCCTTTGCAGTTTTCTTAATAGTAACGAGCACCACCTTGCAGCATTGCTGCGTCCACGAGGCAAGAATCGCATATCATTGCAGTTTTGCCACAGGTGATGGAGAATTTGCGGACCCCCACCTTGGGTCAGTCGCGGATGCGTCACCCGGACGCACTGACAGGGAACCGTTCATCCTCCACATCTTTCAGGAATTTCTGAAAGTCGAGGAAACCATGAACCTCCCGCCGCTGGTCCAGGCCTTCGTCCTGCATTTCGGGGAGATGGGAAGCCGCTGGGGCATCAACCGCACCGTCGGCCAGATCTATGCCCTGCTTTATGTCTCGCCGGAGCCGCTATGCGCCGATGACATGGTGGAGAGGCTGGGCTTTTCCCGCTCCAACGTCTCCATCGGGTTGAAGGAGCTGCAATCCTGGAACTTGGTCCGGCTGCTGCACAAGCCGGACGACCGGCGCGATTATTACACCACCCCCGACGATGTCTGGCAGATCGTCCGTACCCTGGTGGAAGAGCGCAAGAAGCGGGAGGTGGATCCGACCCTGTCCATCCTGCGCGAATTGCTGATGCAGAGCCCGGGCACGGCGGAGGAACGCCACGCCCAGGACCGCATGCGGGAGATGCATGAACTGATCGAGCTTCTGTGCGGCTGGTACGACGATGTCCGCCGGCTGGAGACGGAGCGTCTGGTCCAGCTTCTGACCCTGGGCGCCAAGGTGCAGAAGATCCTGGAGATGAAGAACCGCCTGTTCGCCATTCCCGGCGGCAAGCGCAAGGAAACGGAGGGCTGATCCATGGACGACGCACTGATCCTGGCCCGTATCCAGTTCGCGGCCAACATATCCTTCCATATCCTGTTCCCGACCATCACCATCGCGCTGGCCTGGATCCTTCTGTTCTTCAAGCTGCGCTTCAACGCGACCGGCGACCGGAAATGGATGGATGCCTATTTCCAGTGGGTGAAGGTCTTCGCCGTCACCTTCGCCCTGGGTGTCGTTTCCGGCATCACCATGAGCTTCCAGTTCGGCACCAACTGGCCGGGCTTCATGGAGAAGGT
The DNA here is from genome assembly GCA_046045995.1 of Pseudomonadota bacterium. GTDB lineage: Bacteria > Pseudomonadota > Alphaproteobacteria > Azospirillales > Azospirillaceae > Indioceanicola. The sequence goes on from JBJOKR010000001.1 coordinate 6,116, forward strand.
GGGCAACATCGCCGGCCCCCTGCTGGCCTATGAGGTGCTGACCGCCTTCTTCCTGGAGGCGACGTTCATCGCCATCATGCTGTTCGGCTACCGCAAGGTGCCCAACTGGGTGCACACGCTGGCGACATTCCTGGTCGCCTTCGGCACCACCATGTCCGCCTTCTGGATCCTGGTGCTGAACAGCTGGATGCATACACCGGCGGGGTTCGAGATGCGGGACGGGGTGGCCCATGCCACCGATTGGGTCGCCATCATCTTCAACCCGTCCATGCCCTATCGGCTGGGCCACATGCTGCTGGCATCGGGCCTGACGGCGGCCTTCCTAGTGGCGGGTGTATCGGCCTGGCGCTGGCTGAAGGGCGACCGGGCGCCGGCGGTGCTGGCCAGCCTTCGCACCGGTGTCTATGTGGCGGCCGCCCTGATCCCGGTGCAGATCCTGGCGGGCGACCTGCACGGGCTGAACACGCTACAGCATCAACCGGCCAAGGTCGCCGCCATGGAAGGCCATTGGGAGACAGGCGGCAACGTGCCCCTGCTGCTGTTCGCCATCCCGGATGAGGAGACGCGGTCGAACAGCTTCGAAATCGGCATCCCCAGCGGCGCCAGCCTGATCCTGAAGCATGATCCGGCGGGCGTGATCCAGGGCCTGAACGATTTCGAAGGCACCCATCCGCCCGTGGCCCCGGTCTTCTATGCCTTCCGCGTGATGGTGGGGGTGGGGATGCTGATGCTGTTGGTGTCCTGGGCCTGCGCCTGGGCGTTGAAGCGGCAGGGCGGCATCGGTGTCTGGCATGCCCGCGCCCTGGTGGCCATGACCTTCTCCGGCTGGGTGGCGACGCTGGCCGGCTGGTATGTGACGGAGATCGGGCGCCAGCCCTGGTTGGTCACCGGCGTGATGAAGACGTGGGAAGCGGCCAGTGCGGTCCCCGCCCCGCAGATCGCCCTGACCCTGGCCATGTACCTGATCGTCTATGCCGGTCTGCTGGCCGCCTATATCGCCGTGGTCTTCAAGCTGGCGGACAAGGCGCGGAAGGCCGGCATGGCGGGCGATGGGGCGGAGATGCCCCCGCGGGGCCCCCTGCCCGTCCCGGCCGAATAAGGAGGACCTGTCATGGAGATGATGTATGAGGGGCACTGGCTGCCCGTCGTCTTCGCCGCGCTGATGGGCGTATCGATCCTGGCCTATGTGGTGTTGGACGGATACGACCTGGGCGTGGGCATCCTGATGGGCGATGCGGACGATGCCCAGCGCGACCGCATGATCGCCAGCATCGGCCCCTTCTGGGACGCGAATGAGACCTGGCTGGTCCTGGCGGTGGGGCTGCTGCTGGTCGCCTTCCCCATGGCCCATGGCATGATCCTGAGCCACCTGTACCTGCCGGTGGCGGTTCTGCTGCTGGGCCTGATCCTGCGCGGCGTGAGCTTCGAGTTCCGGGCGAAGACCGACGGGGGCCAGCAGCGCTGGTGGAACCGCGCCTTCATCGGCGGGTCCCTGCTGGCCGCCCTGGCCCAGGGTTACATGCTGGGCGTCTATATCCTGGGGCTGGAGACGGGATGGGCGGCGATGGCCTTCGGCCTGTTGACCGGGGTCTGCCTGGCGGCCGGCTATGCCTTCATCGGCGCCGCCTGGCTGATCTTGAAGACGGAAGGGGATGTGCAGGCGAAGGCTGTGGCCTGGGCCAGGCACAGCCTGGGGCTGGCGGCCCTGGGCATGGTTGCCGTCTCCCTGGCGACACCGCTTGTCAGCGACCGCATCGCCGCCAAGTGGTTCGAGCTGCCGAACCTGTTCCTGCTGGCGCCGATCCCGCTGATGACCGTGGGCCTGTTCGCCACCGTCTGGTTCGCCCTGACCCGCCTGCCCAATGCCAAGGACCGCTGGGCCTGGGTGCCCTTCGCCGGGGCCGTGGGCATCTTCATGCTGGGCTTCCACGGCCTGGCCTACAGCTTCTACCCCTATGTGGTGCCGGAAAAGCTGACCGTCTGGGATGCGGCGGCGGCCCCGGAAAGCCTGATGATCATCTTCGTCGGCACTTGTGTCGTGCTGCCGGTGATCGTCGGCTACACCATCTTCGCCTACCGGGTGTTCCGCGGAAAGGCGGGGGAACTGCGCTACGATTGATGTGAATAGGCCTGGGCCGGCGGCCCGTCACGCCCGTTCCCGGGCCGCCATCCGGTACCAGTTCCAGGTCCCCCCGCCCGCCTGCTTGGACTGGTACAGGGCCAGATCGGCGGCCCGGTAAAGCTGTTCGGCCGTGTCCCCATCCGCCGGTCCGACCGCCCCGCCCAGGGACAGCCCGACCCGCAGGCCGGTCCCGGCGATGACCACCGGATCGGCCATGGCGGCGATGATGCGGGCGCAGATCGTTTCCACCCCGTCCCGGTCGCAGGCATCCAGCAGCAGCGCGAATTCATCGCCGCCCAGGCGGGCGACCCGGTCGGTTTCCCGCAGGACATGGCGCAGCCGGTCGGCCACATGGGTCAGGACGATGTCACCCGCCATATGGCCATAGCTGTCGTTGATCAGCTTGAACCCGTCCAGATCCACAAGGACCAGGGCGAAGGGATCGCCGCTGCGCCGGGCGCGGGCGAAGCATAGGCTGATCTCCTGGTTGAACAGGCGGCGGTTGGGCAGGCCGGTCAGATCATCCAGGAAGGCGATACGTTCCAGCGCGGCGTGGCTGTCCTGCAACTCGCGTGTCCGAAGGGCCACCAGCCCTTCAAGATCCCGCTGGCGCTGGCGCAGCATGGCCGTTCGTACCTGCACCACCCCGGTCCCCAGGAGGATGAGGAGGAGGATTCCCGCCGCCTGGGCCCAATAGGTCTGGTACCAGGCGGGCAACACCTCCACCGTCAAGGTGGTCGGCGGATCGGACCAGACGCCGTTCCGGTTGCTGCCGCGCAGATGCAGGGTGTAAACGCCCGGTGGCAGATTGGTATAGGAAGCGACGGGCCGGACCGGGTCCGCTTCCACCCAGTCGACATCGTAGCCGTCCAGCCTATAGGCGTAGCGGTTCTGGCGCGGAGCCGAATGGTCCAGGGCGGCGAATTCCACCTCCAGGCTGCGCTGGCCGGGATTCAGGATGGCCTGGCCCCCCAGCGGGACGGAGGCACCGGCGATGCGCAGGTCGGTCACCGCGATGGCGGGGCGGTACTCCCACGCCGTCAGTTGGTCGGGCCGGACGATGGTGACACCGCCGATCCCGCCGAAGGCCAGGGTCCCATCGGGCAGGGCCGCCCCCGACCCGACCCAGAAGGTGCCGGTGGCCAGACCGTCAGCCGGGCCCAGGGTGCGGGGCTGCAGGCTATCCGGATCGATCACAGCCAGTCCGCCATGGGAACTGGCCCAGATGCGCCCGGCCGCATCGGCCAGCAGCAGGGCGATATTGGCGCTGCCCAGACCCTGGCGGGTACCGATGCGACGGATCACGGGCCGCGGGGCAAGGCGATCCTCCAGCACGGCGATGCCCGCCCCCAGGGTTCCGACCCACAGCCGGCCCAGCCGGTCGAGAAGCAGGCTGCTGACCCAGGGCGCAACCTCCCCCGCATCGCCGTCAGCCAGGAGGGGCACCGACCGGATGATGCCCGTCGCCGGGTCCAGATGATTGATGCCGCGGGCGGTCGCCACCCAGATCCCGCCGCCCGGATCGGCCAGCAGGTCGATGACATAGGGATCGGACAGGCCCCCCGGTGACGGGGAGGCATCCCCCGTCGCCGTTCCCGCCGCGGCTGTCGGCGACGGGCGGAAACTGCGCAGGACCTGGCCCGTCCGGTCCAGTTCGGACAGACCGTCCCAGGTGCCGACCCACATCCGGTCGCCCAGGGGCAGCAGCCGTTCCACGAAGGTGGCGCCCAGCGCCGTGACAGGCCGGACGGGGTGAACGGACAGGGCATCGGTCGTCGCCCCGCCGCCACCCGCATCGGCCGCGGCCGGGGCGATGAAAAGGCCGCGGTCGGTGCCGATCCACAGATCCCCATCCCTCCCGCGTGCAAAATCAAGGACGGAGGCATCAAGCGGCAGGCCGCTTATCATCGCCTCCCCCAATCCGTCACGGCCCAGGGTGCGCGCCCCTTCCGGCCGGTAGCCGATCCACACCCGATCGGCGCCTATGGGCAGGATGGCGCCCACGGACGCATGCTTCAGGCCGCGGCTGCGGTCCTGGCCGGGCAGCAGGGACAGCACGGCATCGGCCCCGGGATCGGTGACCCCGATGCCGACCGTGGTGCCGACCCAGAGCAGACCCGACCGGTCCACCATGACGGACCAGACCCGCCCGTCCGGCAGGCCCGGGGCCTTGGACGGATCATGGCGGATTTCCCGCACCTTGCCGCTGACGGGGTCCAGGACGATCAACCCGCCCCCGTCGGTGCCGATCCACAGCCGCCCGTCCGCCGATCGGGCCACCCCGTCGAAGGTCAGGCGGCCGGTGTTCAACTGGGCGATGGGGACGGCGACGGCGGCACCGGGTGCAACCCGCATGATCTCCCCCATCACCTTGCCGAAGGCGATGCCGCCATCGGCAAGATTGATGATCCAGGCGATGCGGGACCCGCGGCTGCCCTCCACCGGCTGGAACCGGTCCGTGCCAACCGGCCGGCGGAACAGGCCCTGGGTCGTCCGCACCCAGGCCGTCCCGTCCCGATCGAACATGATGACAGCCAGGGGATCATCCGGCAGGCCCACGCCCTTCCCATCAATCCTGACCCAGGCGCCGGCCCCTTCATCCAGGCGGTACAGCCCGTCCAGGCTGCCGGACCAGAGGGTGCCGTCGGCATCATGGGCAAGCCGGGGGCTGGAGCCCAGACCGGCCGGGGGGGCGGCATACTGGATGAAATCCTGGGTCGCCGCATCGAAGCGGGCGACGCGGCCGGACACGGTAGCCAGCCACAGGCGGCCCTCCCGATCCACGTGCAGGTCGTTCACGAAATCCTGCGGAAGACTGCGCGGATCCTCCGGATCATGGCGGAAGAAACGGATACGCTGCCCCTCGATCCGGGCCAAGCCGCCCTGGGTGGCGGCCCACACGAAACCGGCACCATCCTGGGCCAGATTGGCCACCATGGCGTTGACCAACCCATCTTCCGGCCCGATGCGGCGGAAAACCGGGGTCGCGAGCGTAGCCCAATCGGGCGCGGCCCCATCCGATCCTGCCCGGTCCAACCCTGCCCGGTCCGGCAAGGCTGCCTGCTGTGCGCGCACGTCCTGTGCCACCGACATCCGCCCGGCGGAAGCGGTGGTCACGGCGATCACGACCAGGGCGAACAACGCTGTCAGGGCGCGCGGCAGCATCAGGGTTCATTCATACGGCAATAGCCGGGACGCTACCACCTGGACGACGGGCTGACTACACCTTTGGGATCAGCCCCACCGACCCATCGGGCATCCTAACCCAATGAACCGGTTACCCGATCCGCGCGCCTCCGTCAGTCGCCCCGGCGCGCACCGGGGTGCAGGGCGGTGCCCAGGATGTGGTCGTTGCGGTGGATTGCCTGGGTCCCGTGGCCGACGATCAGGGGATCGGGCGCGTGGACCAACCGGCGGTCCTTGTCCGCGTAGTCCAGCGCGTTCAGGAAATGCAGCATGCAGTTGACCCGCGCCCGCTTCTTGTCATCGGATTTGATGATGGTCCAGGGCGCGTCGGCGGTGTCCGTATAGAAGAACATCGCCTCCTTCGCTTCGGTGTAGTCGTCCCATTTCTCCAGGCTGGCCAGGTCGATGGGGCTCAGCTTCCATTGTTTCAGGGGATCGGTTTCCCGCGCTTTGAATCGGCGGCGCTGTTCCTCCCGACTGACGGAGAACCAGTATTTGAACAGCCGCACCCCGGACCGCACCAGCATGCGTTCCAGGTCCGGTGTCTGGCGCATGAATTCCAGATATTCATTGGGATTGCAGAACCCCATCACCCGCTCCACACCCGCCCGATTGTACCAGGAGCGGTCGAAGAAGACCATTTCCCCCGCTGTCGGCAGATGGGCGATGTAGCGCTGGAAGAACCACTGCCCCCGCTCCACCTCCGACGGCTTCTCCAACGCAACGACACGGGCGGCGCGGGGATTCAAGTGTTCCATGAAGCGCTTGATCGTCCCGCCCTTGCCGGCGGCGTCCCGCCCTTCGAACAGGATGACGATCTTCTGTCCCGTTTCCTTCACCCAGTGCTGGACCTTCAGCAACTCCGTCTGCAAGGCTTCCTTCTTCGCCTCATAGGCGACATTTCCCATGCGGGAGCGATAGGGAAACTCCCCCGTTTCGAAGGCATGGCGGATCGCCTCGGGGTCCTGGCGCATCAAGGTGATCGGTCGGGGCCGGCCCGCAGCGCCAGGAGCTGGGGCGGCTTGGGGCGGGGCGGGGGCGGCAGGGGCGGCAGGGGCGGCAGGGGCCGGTACCTTCGCTTTCACCCGCCTTCCAGCAGCCCGGGCGGGTACGGCCAGATCGGATGCGGGCGGAGCGGACACAGGCATGGACGCTGCCGCAGGCTCCGGTACCACCGTCGCCTCCCCCGCCGCCGCCCGCTCCACCGCGATCCGTTCCTGTCCCGCCTGTCCAGCCATGATGGCCCGTCCCCTGTCGGATTGATCGGGGGACGTTAGCGCGGGGGCCGCGGTGCGGCATTGTTGCAGATCAATGAACCTCCGGCCGTTCAATCCTCCGGCAGGGCGAAGCCCAGGAGGATGGGCACCAGTCCGGATTCCCCGCAGGCGAAGGCCGCTTGGGCGGGAGTGAGCCAGCGCCGCTCCCGTTGCCCCTGCTCCGGCCACGCATCGGCCACCATATCCACCAGCAGAAGGTAAACATCCACCCGGCAGGGGCGCAGACGCCCGCTCGGCAGGCGTTTGTCATAATGGTATTCGGCGTAGACCCCGGGCCGGACCCGGCCGCGCAGCCCCGCCTCCTCCCAGGCTTCGCGGGCGGCCATGGCCTCCGGCTCCGTCCCGCGCTCCAGCCAGCCCTTGGGCAGGATCCAGCGCCGCGTCTCCCGGGACGTGACCAGCATCACCTCCACCCCATCCGGGGTGACACGGATCGGCAGGGCGGCACATTGCCGGGCACGCCGCTCCTCCCCCTTGGCGATGGTGGCGGCCTTGATCCTGCGTTTGCGGTCTTTTCCCATCGCGGGGCCATAGCATGGCGGGACCGCCAACGCCAAGCAGGGCGTATGTCGCACGGGTCGCACCCGTCCGACGTGCCCCCGCGGATCGATCCGTCATCCGAAAGGGAACGAAGGAATACCGACGATCGGCTTATCCCAAACCGCATACTACCCTACGATAGGAGTATGAAATAAGGGCTGGATAACGGCCTGTCCGAAGGGTTAAACGACCCCATCTGATAGAGGGAATCCCCGAAGGTCCGGAATGCGGCAGCGGGGGAGGGAGGTTGCCATGCCCCATCGTCTGATGCTGGCGGCGGATCTGATCGAGGATGCATTGCCGGAGCTTCCGCCCGACATGCATGCAGAATTGTCGGCAGTTGCCACCTCCCTGCGGCGGTTCGGCAGCAGCGCCCTGGGCCAGTTGCCAGTCCACCCAGTGCCCCTGCGTTACAATGAGGATCTGGCCCGCCGGCTGGTGCAGATCGCGCGCGGGTTGGAGCCGGAGCAGGTCTACGATTCCCTGCGCCAGCGCACGACCTGACCGGGGGCCGACCTTGATTTGGTGCGGGCTGCCGGCAGGGCTGCTCCCTGCATCAGGGCTATGGTGCTGCTGCCAGGGAACCTGAGGGCAGTGCCGACAAAGCCAGTGCCAGGTTGCCGCCGCTGCCCGCGGCCACGACAATGCCAGCCAGGGCCCAGCCCGCCCCGATCCGCACCAGCAGCGGCCCGCCGCTGACCCCGCGGGTCAGGGCGCAGTCATGCAGCAGCAGCCCGGAGCTGTCCCCGGCTGACAGGCGGCAATCGGTATCCGCCATCAGCAGATGGGCCCGGTCCTGGCTGAACCCGGCGGCGGCCAGGGTGTCGTCAGGGGTCACTGGCCGGTCCAGCAAGCCCAACCGCCCAACCCCCGCCACCCCGTCCAGCCCGCCATCCAGGATCAGCACCGCCCAGTCGCGGAACAGGGCGGCACCTGTCGGCTCCTCCCCCCCGTCCAGGCCGCTGCGGTACCCCACCACCCCGGCATGACCCCGCATCTCCCCCCGGGCGTAACCGGCCAGGACATGCAGGGATTCGGGCGGCAATTGGCGGCGGGTGCGGGGATTCCACAGGCAGTGGGCCGCCGTCAGCACCAGCCGCGGCCCGATCAGGCTGCCCGAACAACGCCCGCCGGTGCGGGTCTGTACCTTCACCACCGCGTTCCAGGGTGGGATGGATACATCCACCACCCGCCTGTCATCCCCGTCCCAGCCCGGCCGGTCGATGCCGGGCAGGGAGGGCCGATCCGACCGGGCCGCGGCGGGAGCGGCAGAGAGGCAGGCCAGCAGACAGGCCCCGATCCACCTCAGCTCCCTTGCCCCAAACGCCCCGATCCCCATCCTATCGACCCCTTTTCCCAACCGCCCATGACCGCCCATGACGGCCGCCCGGCGATCGGGCCATGCCCGCTTGACCCAGGTCAAGGCCCCGACGGCCGGGAGGGCGCTTCCTGGTACGACCGCCCCGGCAGGGGGCGGCACCCAGGGACGCAGCCCCATGCCCGACCAGCCCAACATACCCACAGCCACCGGCGGCAGGACCGGGACCCGGATCACCGACACCCTGTTCGCCCCGGTGCGGATCGAGCGGGAGCAGTTGGTGGATCTGCTGATGCCGTTCGCCCATGCGGCCCATATCCGGCGCCATTCGGCCAGTGTCATCCTGTCGCGCGTGCGGCTGGTCGCGGCCCTGTTCGCGGTGCTGGTGCCGGTCTGGTCGGTGGTCGACTGGCTGGTCTTCCCCTGGCCGGAATGGGCGATGATGGCGGGGATGCGTGTCGCTTCCGGCCTGGTGTTCCTGGCGCTGGTCTGGCCGTGGGACCGGCCGGTGACCCGGGCGCGGGCGGATGTGCTGCTGCTGGCCCTGCTGCTGGTGCCGCCGGTCTTCTACCTGATGTCCCTGGGCATCCTGGACCGGGCGGCGAAGACGGAACAGGCGGCCCTGGTCCGGGACCTGTACGCCTTGATGCCCTGCATCGTGCTGGCCGGGCTGGCCATCTTCCCCCTGACCGCGCTGGAGGTGGTGCTGTTCGCCCTGCCTGCCTTCCTGTTCACGGTGATCGGCATCCTCCTGTCGGGGGAGGTGCCGTCCCTGGCGGCCCATGGGCCGACCCTGTGGCTGATGATCCTGGTCATGGGGGCGGCCATGGTGTCCGGGATCAGCCAGCTGCATTACATGACCGCCCTGGTGAACCGGGCCATGATCGATCCCCTGACCGGGGCCTATACCCGCCGGTCGGGGTGTGAGACGCTGGACCTGTTCTTCCGCCTGTCGGCCCAGCAGGGCACGGCGCTGACCCTGCTGTTTTTCGACTTGGACCATTTCAAAGCCATCAATGATGGATTCGGTCATGATGCCGGGGATGCGGTGCTGCGCCAGGCGGCGGACCAGCTCCGCCGGGCGCTGCGGGGCAGCGACATCCTGGTGCGCTGGGGCGGGGAGGAGTTCGTGGCCATCCTGCACGCTACCGACCTGGCCGGGGCGCGCACCGTGATCCATCGGGTGCGGGAGATGGGGCTGGGCCGGCGGCCGGACGGGCGGCCGGTCACCGCTTCCATCGGGGTGGCGGAGCGGATGGTGGACGGATCGGCCGACTGGCCGCACCTGGTCGACCTGGCCGACAGCCGGATGTATCAGGCGAAACGCCAGGGCCGCGACCGCGCCGTGCTTCCCCCCGCCGCGACCCCTCCCGCGAGTGACGTGTATGACGCCAAAGCGAATGACGACGGGGCGCGGGTGGCCGCCTCCTGACGGCCGACCCGCCCCCCGGTCAGTGGCTATGCCCGCCGCCATGCTCCTGCGCACCTGCGGGCTTGTGTGCTGCGGATTTCACCGGCACCTCCACCACCAGGGTAGCCCCGCTTTCCAGGGTCAGGGTCACCGGCACCATCGCCCCTTCGGTCAGGGGCTGCTTCAGGCCCATGAACATCAGGTGCAGGCCGCCGGGGGCGAAGACCACCGTCTCCCCCGCCGGAAGGACGACACCGCCTTCCACTTCCCGCATGCGGGCGATGCCGCCATCCATGACATGGGTATGCAGCTCCACCCGTTCCGCCACCGGGCTGGCGGCGGCGACCAGCCGGTCGGCCTTGGGGCTGGTGATGGTCATGTAGGCCGCCCCCGCCTTGGCCGCCGGGGCGGTGGCCCGGGCGAAGGCGTCCGCGACCGTAACGTCGGATGCGGCTGCCGGTACGGCGGTCAGCAGGGCACCGGCGGCCAGCAGGCGGATCAGCATGGTCTTCATGGGGCGGGATTCCTTCTGGACTTTTCAGCAGAGCGTCACCCTGCGCAGATAGGGATGGATGCCGCGGATTTTCAGCCGGGGGACGCTGACGGATCGTCGCAGGTCTGATTGGCGACCGCGGCATGGGACGTGATCGCATCGCGCTTGCACGCCATGCCCGCATCCGTTAGGCCTTTTGCATCGAAGGTGCCCCCGCACAGGGGGTGAAAAGGGAACGCGGTGCGGGCAGGTCCCCTGCCCAAATCCGCGGCTGCCCCCGCAACTGTGAGCGGCGAGCGGCGTCCACCCATGGCCACTGGACCCGGCGGGGGAAACCCCAAGGGGTCTGGGAAGGCCGGACGCAACCGCGATGACCCGCAAGCCAGGAGACCTGCCTTCGGCAATGCGCTGCACGGCCATCGGGCGGGGTGTCCTGGTGGGGCGGGTAACCGTTTCGTGCCGGCGCTTCGGAAGGAGCGTGCCCTAGGGAACGTCGGAGCTGGCTCCGCCGAGCCTGACAGGCTGCGGCCGAGGTGCGTGCATCCGTCCCGATGCTCGGACTCCGTCCAGCTCCCTCCGATCCCGTCACCTTTCGGAAGGAGCCACCGGCCCATGTCCCGCGTATCTCTGCTGTCCGCCGCATCGATCATTGCCATGGCGGCATTTCATCTCCCCAGCGCTGCCGCCCAGACTACGACCGGCGGCAACGGTAATACCGCCGACGTTGAAGAGATCGTCGTCACCGCCAACCGTGTAGCCCGCCCTCTGTTCCAGGTAGGCGAGTCCGTTACGGTCATCGGAACGCCGGAGATCGAGCAACGTCAGAGCAACACCATTGTGGATCTGCTGCGCAGCGTGCCCAGCGTCACCATAACCCGGAACGGCGGTCTCGGCACCACCACCTCGGTCAGCATCCGCGGTGCAGACAGCGACCAAACCGTTGCCCTGATCGACGGGATCAAGCTGAATGACCCATCCTCTCCCGGCGGCGGCTTCAATTTCGGTAATCTGCTGACCGGCAATGTCGCCCGGATCGAGGTGGTGCGCGGGTCCCAGTCGGTCCTCTGGGGCAGCCAGGCGATCGGCGGCGTCATCAACATGATCACCCGCGCGCCCACCGATGATCTTGAGGTCAATGCCCGGGTCGAGGGCGGCTGGCGCGACACCTACCAGGCTGTCGCCAACATCTCCGGCCGGTCGGGTAAGGTCGCGGCCAGCGTCGGCGGCGGCTACTTCACCTCCGACGGGTTCTCCACCTTCAGTGAGGACCGTGGCGGCACCGAGCGCGACGGGTATGAAAATGTCGGCGCGAACGGCAAGCTGCTGATCGACCTGACGGAGACGGTGAATGTCGATCTGCGCGGCTTCTACTCCAACGGGGAAACGGACATCGACGGCTTCCCCGCCCCCCTCTTCGCCTTCGCCGACACGCGCGAGGTGGCGGAGACGGAGGAGTTCGTGGGCTATGCCGGGCTGAACGCCGCCCTGCTGGAGGGCCGATTCCGTAACCGGATCGCCTTCAGCTATACCGATACCGACCGCCGGAACATCGACCCGGCAAGCACGCCGACCATCACGTTCGAAGGCCGGGGCGAGAATGAGCGGTTCGAGTACCAGGGCACCTATAAGGCCGGCGATCGGCTGGAGGCGGTGTTCGGGGCAGAGACGGAAACGTCGCGTTTCTCCAGCTCCAGCTTCGGTGCCCGGCCGACAACCGCGAAGGTGGGCATCGACAGCGTCTACGGCCAGCTCAGCGGCGAGCCGCTTCCGGGACTCCGCCTGACCGGCGGCGTGCGCGTCGACGACCATGAGACATTCGGCGGCGAGACCACCTTTGCCGGCAGCAGCGTCTTCAGCCCCAATGACGGCGTCACGACGATCCGGGCCAGCTATGGCGAGGGTTTCAAGGCACCCAGCCTGTTCCAGCTCCACAGCGACTTCGGGAACCTCGCCCTCCAGCCGGAGCGGTCGAAGAGCTATGATGTCGGGCTGGTGCAGCGGTTCCTGGACGGGCGCGTGGAGGCGGGCGCCACGCTCTTCCGCCGCGACACGCGCAATCAGATCGACTTCGTCTCCTGCTTCCAGAATCCGTCGCCGATCTGCGTCGGCCGCCCCTCGGGCACCTATGACAACCTGCGGCGCACCCGGGCGGAGGGAGTTGAGGCAATGGTCGCAGTGACACCGGTCGAGGGGCTGGATATCCGCGCCCAGTACAGCCTGATCGATACGGAGAACCAGGATACGGGCCGGACCCTCGCCCGACGGCCGGAACAGACCTTCAGTGCGCTGGCCGACTTCCGCTGGGCCTTCGGGCTTGAGACCGGAATCACGGTCACCTATGTCGGCGACAGCTTCGACAATGCCACCAATACGCGGGAGCTGGAGGGCTACACCCTGGTGGACCTGCGTGCCGCCTATCCCGTGACCGACACGGTCGAGCTGTACGGCCGGGTGGAGAACCTGCTGGACGAGCAGTACGAGACGGTCTTCCGCTACGGGACGGCTGGGCAAGCCGCTTATGCCGGCATTCGGTTCCGGCTGTAGGCTGATCTGGCCCTGCCCCGGCGACGATCAAAGAAAGACCCCCACCATGGCCGATGCGGTTCCCCCCCTTCTTGCCGCCTCTGGCCTTCCGGCCCTGACCCTGGTCCTGGGCGGGGCCCGGTCCGGCAAAAGCCGGGAGGCGGAGGCCGCGATCCGCCGCCACCCCCCGCCCTGGACCTATATCGCCACGGCCGAGCCCCTGGACGGGGAGATGCGGGAGCGCATCGACCGGCACCGGTCCGACCGGGGGGCGGACCGGGGTGACGGCTGGACCACGGTGGAATGCCCGTTGGACCTGCCCGATACGCTGGCCCGCACCGCCCCCCGCGGACCGGTCCTGGTGGATTGCCTGACCCTGTGGCTGAGCAATCTGATGCTGGCGGGCCGGGAGGCGGGGGCGGAGACGGCCCAGCTTCTGGCCGTGCTGGGGCAGGTGCCCGGGCCGGTGGTGCTGGTGGCGAATGAGGTCGGGCTGGGCATCGTGCCCGACAATGACCTGGCCCGCGCCTTCCGGGATGAGGCCGGGCGGATGAACCAGGCCGTGGCCGCCCTGGCCGACCGTGTCGTCTTCACCGTGGCCGGCCTGCCCCTGATCGTGAAAGGAGGATGAGGATGGATGAGAGCACGCCCGCCGGCCTGACGGCGGAGGAACTGGCCGCCCGCCACAAGGAGAAGATGCGCCGCCAGAAGGAGGTGCAGGATGCCCGTGTGGCCGCGGCGACCCGGGAAAAGGGCCTGCTGATGGTCCATACCGGCAACGGCAAGGGCAAATCGACGGCGGCCTTCGGCCTGATGCTGCGGGCGGCGGGCCATGGCCTGCGCATCGGGCTGGTGCAGTTCACCAAGGGCACCTGGAAGACGGGGGAGGATGCGGCCCTGGCCCGCTTCGCCGATCTGATCGACCGGCATGTGATGGGGGAAGGCTTCACCTGGGATACCCAGGACCGGGACCGGGACATCGCCGCCGCCACCGCCGCCTGGGAAAAGGCGCAGGCGATGATGGCCGATCCGGCCTATCACCTGATCGTGCTGGATGAGCTGAACATCGTCCTGCGCTACGGCTATCTGGAGGTGGAGGCGGTGGTGGCCGGATTGCAGGCCCGGCGGCTGGACCTGCATGTCCTGGTCACCGGCCGGAACGCCAAGGCGCCCCTGATCGAGGCGGCGGACCTGGTGACGGACTTCGTCGCCGTGAAGCACCCGTTCGACGCCGGGATCAAGGCCCAGCGGGGGATCGAGTTCTGATGCCGCCCCGCCGCCCGGACCGGCCCCGCACCACCCCCGCCCTGATGATCCAGGGGACGGGATCGGATGTGGGCAAGTCCCTTCTGGTGGCGGGCCTGGCCCGGGCCTTCACCCGGCGGGGGCTGGCGGTTCGGCCGTTCAAGCCCCAGAACATGTCCAACAACGCCGCCGCCACCCCCGACGGGGGGGAGATCGGGCGGGCCCAGGCGGTGCAGGCCATGGCCTGCGGCATCGCCCCGTCGGTCCACATGAACCCGGTCCTGCTGAAGCCCCAATCGGATGTGGGGGCCCAGGTGGTGGTGCAGGGGCGGGTGCTGACCACGGCCCTGGCCGCCGGGTATCAGACCCTGAAGCCCACACTGATGGCGGCGGTGCTGGACAGTTTCCACCACCTGGCCGGGGCGGGAGAGGGGGCCGCGGACCTGATCCTGGTGGAAGGGGCTGGCAGCCCGGCGGAAACGAACCTGCGCGCCGGTGACATCGCCAATATGGGCTTCGCCCGGGCGGCCGATGTGCCCGTGGTGATCGCGGGCGACATCGACCGGGGCGGGGTGATCGCCAGCCTGGTCGGCACCCATGCGGTGCTGGACCCGGCCGACCGGGCCATGATCCGCGGCTTCCTGATCAACCGCTTCCGCGGGGACATGCGCCTGTTCGACGACGGGATGGCGGAGATCACGCGGCGCACCGGCTGGCCCGGCTTCGGCATCCTGCCCTTCCTGGCGGAGGCGGGGCACCTTCCGGCGGAGGATGCAGTGGTCCTGGAACGGGCAGGCGACCGCGCGGCGGGCAGCCTGCACATCGCCGTGCCGATGCTGAGCCGCATCGCCAATTTCGACGATCTGGACCCCCTGCGCCTGACGCCGGGCGTGAGGGTGACCATGGTGCCCCCTGGGCGGCCGATCCCCGGCGATGCGGATCTGGTGGTGATCCCGGGCACCAAGGCCACCATCGCCGATCTGGCCTTCCTGCGCGCCCAGGGCTGGGACATCGACATCCTGGCCCATCACCGCCGCGGCGGGCGGGTGCTGGGCCTGTGCGGCGGGTACCAGGTGCTGGGCCGGCGGGTGGCCGACCCGGACGGGGTGGAGGGACCGCCGGGCACCGCCCCCGGCCTGGGCCTTCTGGCGGTGGATACGGTGCTGACCGGCCCGAAGATCGTCCGCCCGGTGACCGGCCTTTGGCTGGATGGGTCGGTGCCGCTGACGGGGTATGAGATCCACATGGGCCGCACCACCGGCCCGGACTGCGCCCGGCCCCTGGTCGCTGTGGAAGCAGCTGGGGAGACGGCTGGGGAGAGCCATCCGGATGGCGCGCGCAGTGCCGACGGGCGGGTGGCGGGCACCTATGTCCACGGCCTGTTCGGGGAGGATGGGGTGCGCGCCGCCTTCCTGGCCGGGTTCGGGCGGGTTGGCACCCTGTCCTACCGCGCGGCGGTGGAAGCGGCGCTGGACGGCATCGCCGCGTCGATGGAAACCCATCTGGACCTGGACGGGCTTCTTGCCATCGCCCGCAGGCGCGGTGCCTGAACCTCGATTGGTGCGCGGGCCTGGAAACGCGGAAAGTCCCCCCCGACCATTGGTCTGCCGCCCCCCCCCCCCCGCATGCGCAGGGAATGCCCCGGCATCACCGCCGTTTCCCTGATGCAGCCCCGGCAGGGGCCGATACAAAGGGGGATCCCCCATGCCCCTTGGCGACGCGACAGGCGGACACGGACACGAACCGTCCACACCGACCGCACCACCCACCCCGGCGGAGCGGCTGCCCACCCTGGATGCCCTTCGGGGGATCGCGGCCTTGGCCATCGTCATTTACCATTTCCAGCATTTCGGCCCCTGGTTCGACCTTTCCTGGTTGGGCGGGACCGGGCTGCTGCACCGCAGCTACCTGTGGGTGGACCTGTTCTTCATCCTCAGCGGTTATGTCCTGGCCCATGTCTATGCCGGGCGGATCGGCACCGCGGCCGGCCCGGACGGGCGGGACAGGCGCCGTGCCATCCAGGCGTTCTGGGTGGCACGGATCGCCAAGCTGTACCCCCTGCACCTGACCGCCCTGCTGATGATAGCCGCCCTTGCGGCGTCAGGGCTGGTGGAAGGGGACGACCCGCGGGAGGGGCGCTGCTACGGCGGCGGCAATCTTGTCGCCTCCCTTCTCCTGGTTCAGGCCTGGGGCACGACGGGGGGGCTGTGTTGGAATGTGCCGTCCTGGTCGATCAGTGCGGAGATGGGGGCCTATTTCCTGTTCCCGCTTCTGCTGCCCCTGGTCCGGCGCCTGGAACGACCCCTGTTCCTGCTGCTGCCGCTTCCCCTGATCGGCCTGCTGGTCTGGCTGGTGGAGGGGCCGGGTGGCGGGCGGTTGAGCCTGCACTATGATTTCGGCATGGTCCGCTGCCTGCCCTCCTTCATCCTGGGCCTTTGGCTGCAGCGGCTGTGCGGTGGGCAAGGGGCGGGGCCTGGAGCGAGGCCTGGAGCGGGGGCAGGCCCGATCCGTTGCCTGACGGGTGACGGTGGCTGCCTGGCCGTGCTGGCGGCCTTGCTGGTATCCTTGCATGTGCAGGCGCACGACGCCCTGTCGGTGGCGGTCATGGGGGTGCTGGTGGGTTGCGTCGCGGTGAACCGGGGCCGGGTCCGCCGCCTGTCCGCCACCCGGCTGCCCCTGTGGCTGGGGGCCATTTCCTATGCCGTCTACCTGCTGCATTGGCCGCTTCTGCTGGCGACCCATGGCCTGCTGGGGCACCTGTTCCCGGATCAGGCGGGGTGGCCGCCCGGGCGGGGGTCGGAGATGGGGCTGTACGCCGCCTATCTCACGCTGCTGCTGGCCCTGGCGACCCTGTGCCATCACCGGCTGGAAGGGCCGGCGCGGCGATGGCTGCGGCGCCGGCTGGGCGGGGAGGATGACCGCCGCCCGACCGGACACGGGGCCTGTCAGACGCCCCCGCCCGCCCCGAAGAGGTCGGCCACCGTTTCCGCCAGGCGGACCCCGATCAAGCCATAGCCCGCATTGCTGAAATGGATGCTGTCATGGTGGCCCGCATCCCCGGTGGCGGCCCCGGCATGGACATGGGACAGATCGGCGATGATATCCGCCTGGACCGCGCGGGCCCGGTCCAGGGCCCCGACCGGCCCGTCCAGCCAGCCGCCATCCTGGGGGAAGCGGCCCAGTTCCTGGACCAGGATCGGGATATCCCCGAATTCCGCCCGCAGATGGTCCATCACCTGGCGCGTGGCATGACCGAACCGGGCCAGGACGGCGGCGGCATTGCCGCCGTCATCGGCGATGGCCCGGGCATCGGTTTCGCCCTGGGCCCAGATGATCACGTCCAGGTCCCGGCCCTCCCCCAGGCGGCCACGGATGGTCCGCACCGCGTCCAGCAGCAGGGGGCCGGGCTGGTCCGCCGCCACGTCCCACCAGTAATCCCGGCCATGGCTGAACTGGTTGGACCCGCTGCCGCTGACGGCGGCATTGATCGTGGTGACGGGGCCGGTGCCCAGCAGATCCTGGAGATGGCCGGCGAAGACCCGGCTGCCGGTCGGCCCGCCGCTGCCGTCACCGCCCCGGACGAAGAAATGCCCGGAGGCATTGGACTGCCCCAGAAAAGCGACGGCGTCCACCGCCGCCGCCGGCTGGGGCGGCGACTGGGGCGGCGACGGGGGAGCAGCCTGGGGATGGGACTGGGCGGGCGTCAGTTCCAGCCGGTCGATGCGGGCGAATTCCCCCCCGTCGCTGTGCCCGGACAGGGCGATCATATCGCCGGGGTTCAGCGTCACCGGAATGGTCTGCCGCTCCCACAGATTGGGACCGGCCAAGCCCTGCCAGGCGGCGATCTCCGCCCCGTTTACGCGCAGGGCCCAGGCGGCGGCACCATCATCCTCGTTCGCCCAGGTGATGGCCAGGTCATAGCCGCCGGCCGGGCCAATGAAGGTGCCGGATGCTGTGCCACCGTCATTCCAGCCGGCCCGGATGCCCCGCCCCCCCGCGGCGGATGGGATGGATTCGATCCGGTACCCGCCGGACAGGGAAAGGCTTTCCGCCTCGGTGATGCCGATGCCGATCAGGCCAGGTGTCATGCTCACGGGTGCTCCATGGTCGGTGAAGCGGTCAGGAATGGCCAAGGCGCCCGATCAGGGGGCACCGGCCGCGGATATCGCGTCGGGAAGGGGGATGTGGCGGACGCCGCCCCCGGAAGGATGGCCGGAACGGTACGGGCGGGGCATGGTCCGCTACCAGATGCGCATCGGTGGAGGCACCCCGCTGTGGTGGCTCTCCGTCGAGGGATGGCGCGCCTATCCCGTCCGGGCATGCCCCCGGGACGGAGGTTACCCACACCGGCCATAATCCCCCCAAGGCGCTGGCGCATCGGTCGTAGCCAGATCCGGAGCCCGGAATCACCGGTTTCGGAATGATCCGTACCGCCGGGGGCATTACCCTGCCGTCCAGCACCATGACCCGCCGAGCGGAAGGACCCGATGATCCCGCCCCAGACCACCCCGACAGCGCCCCACCCGCCGACTCAGTCCTCGCAAGGCCCATCGGCCTCGCAAGGCCCACCGGCCTCGCAAGCCCCAGCGGACGATCCCGCGGGACGGGTGGCAGCGCTGGACTGGGACAGCATCGGGCGGGATCTGGATACACAAGGCTGGGCCCTGGCGGGGCCGCTGCTGACGGGGGCGGAATGCACAGCCATCGCCGCCTGCTATGGGGAGGACGGGCTGTTCCGGTCCCGCGTCGTCATGGCCCGGCATGGCTTCGGCCAGGGGGAATACCGGTACTTCGACTATCCCCTGCCCAACCCGGTGGCCGCCCTGCGCACGGCCCTGTATCCGCCCCTGGCGGCGGTGGCGAACCGGTGGGGAGAGCGGTTGGGGGGACCGCTGGGATCGGCGGATCCATTCCCCGCCGATCACGGGGACTGGCTGGCCCGGTGCCACGCCGCGGGCCAGACCCGGCCGACGCCGCTGCTGCTGCGCTATGGGCCGGGGGATTACAACTGCCTGCACCAGGACCTGTACGGCGACCTGCATTTCCCGCTGCAGGTCGCCATCCTGCTGGACCGGCCGGGGGAGGATTTCACCGGCGGGGAATTCGTGCTGACCGAACAGCGCCCGCGCATGCAGTCGCGGGTGGAGGTGGTGCCCCTGACCCAGGGGCAGGCGGTGATCTTCGCCGTGAACCAGCGCCCGGTCCAGGGGGCGCGGGGCCCCTACCGGGTTGTGATGCGCCATGGGGTGAGCCGCCTGCGAAGCGGCCGGCGGCACACACTGGGCATCATCTTCCATGACGCGCGGTAGGCGTGCGCGCCGGGCATCGCGCTGGTGTCCTTATCCGCCGAGCGGGCTTCCCGCCCCCGCATCGGTGATACCCAGCACATCCAGCGGCTCCACCAACGCCGTACCCGGCTGGGCCAGGGCCGCCTGACGCCCTTCCGCCCGGCCGAAATTCACATAGTGGCGCACCAGCGCCTCTGTATTCAGGCCGAAGACACCGAACAGGTCGGGGTTGAGGGCTGCGTATTCCGATGCCGTGAAGCCCGTGGCCTGCCGCCCCTCGTTCCGGCCGAAATTGACGTAATGGCGGACCAGGGCGTCGGCGTCCAAACCGAAGACGTTGAACAGGTCGGGGTTGCGGGCGGCATAGGCTTCCGCACTGAAGCCCGTGGCCTGCCGCCCCTCCCGGCTGCCAAACTGGACGAAGTGGTTGACCAGCGCGTCATTGCTCAGGCCGAAGACGGCGTAGAGATCGGGGTTGCGGGCCGCATAGGCTTCCGCACTGAAGCCCGTGGCAGCCCGGCCCTCGTTCCGGCCGAAGCCCTGGAAATGTGTGATCAGGGCGTTGGTATCCAGGCCGTAGGCGCTGAAAAGGTCCGGGTTGCGGGCGGCATAAGCTTCCGCACTGAAGCCAGTGGCTTGCCGCCCTTCCGCCCGACCGAACTGGATGAAATGCGTGACCAGGGCCGTGGGGTCGAGGCCGAAGACCGCCAGCAGATCCGGGTTCCGGGCGCCGTAGGAAATGGCGAAGGGGTCCGCCGCCGCGGGCACCCGGATCGTCCCATCCGCAAAGCGCAGGAATTCCACACTGATCAGCGTGTCCGTCCCGTCACCCTGGGCGGCCGTGTGCTGGACCGTCACCGAACTGCCGCGGGTGACGATGGTATAGGCGGCGCGGGCGCCGGAGAAGACGGCCGTGTCCGTGCCGGCGCCGCCGTCCAGCGTGTCGTTGCCGCGACCGCCTTCCAGCGTATCGTTGCCGGCATTGCCGGTCAGACGGTTGGCGCTGTCATTGCCCCGGATGGTGTCATTCCCTGCACCGGTGACCGCATTCTCGATGATGGTGCCGCGGGTGATGCTGATATTGCCCAGTTCCGGACGCATCAGGGGCAGGTTCTGCGCCCTCAGTACGGCTTCCGCGCTGTACCCCGCAAGGCTGAGTGAGCCGGAGGCAAGGTTGATCGTGGACGCGGTCGTGAAGGTCGATACGTTGATCGTGTCGTTGCCGCCGTCGTCGACAATGGCCGGGTGCGAGATGTTCAAGGCCGTGAAGCTGTATACGGTATCCCCCGGGTTCACAGCTTGGCCAGCACCATAGAGCCACCGCAGCGTCTCGATGTCATAGGCCATGAGCCCGTGATAGGAGTAGCCGTCGCCATAGGACATCATGCTCAGGAAGCCGTTGACGCCGTCCGCCGTGGACAGCCGGACCTCACCGTCGAAGGGATGGCCGATTCCCACGCTGTGACCCAACTCGTGGATCATGGTGTTGAAGCCGTCGGTACCCTCAAGAAGCAACTGCGTCGGCGAGTTGGAGTTGACCATGAAGGGGGCCGCCGTCCGCGAGCCGGGGGCCGTGGGCTGTGCATATCCTGCGATGGTGCCGTTCATGTTATGCCGGCCGACGGCGATATCCGCCTCGGCAACGGAGGTCACCTCCACGAAGCGGATATTGGCCACCGCTTCGAACAGGTTTGCCGCCCGGCGGAAGACGTCGCGCATCGTGGCGTCCACCACCGTCATCTGAAGGCTCTCGCCCTCTGGCAGGCGGGAACCTTCAAATCCCGGCGGCGGGGATTCAACGAACATGTAGGTGAAGACCGAGGGAGGAGCCCCGGCCACATTGCGTTGCGACGCCAGCGCCATGGCCGCGACGGCATCCGTCGGCAAAACGGTGTTGAGGTAGATCACCTCCTCCACCTCCACGGCGGCTCTGGGGGCATAGCCGGGGCTCAGGACGATGACGGTATCGCGGCCGCCCCCACCTTCCACCACCACCCCGGGGGAGGAGACTATGATGATGTCGTCCCCGTCGCTGCCACGCACGGTGGCGCTCTGGCTGCTGACCCAGAAGACATCATTGCCGTCTTCACCGATCAGCAGGTCGACGCTGCCCTCCCCCACGATGGTGTCGTTGCCGGCACTGCCGAAGACGGTGTTGCGGCCGCCAAGCCCGAAGATCAGGTCGTTGCCGCCCAGCCCGTCCAGTTCATCATTTCCGGCGGAGCCCAGGACCGTGTCGTTGCCGGTGCCCGGATTGGGTGTGCCCGTGGCGGGAGCCACTGGGCGCAGACCAACCAACGCATCGATCTGCGACTGGGTCATGGAGGTGATGGTGAGGGTCTGGACCGCCGTCGTCCCGTTGATGGCGCTGCTGCCCGACGCCTGGACCACGGCCGGGTCCCACCCGCGTGCATGGATCGATCCGCAGCCAGGGCAGACCAGAAGGGAGGAATGGGACAAGGCCCCGTCCAGGCTTGAAGAAATCGCCGTCCCCGACATAAGGCGCGAAAGACCGGTTGATCCGGTGTCCATTGTCCCCAATTCCATCATTATCCCCTGTTTGCGCCCGCTCCCCTGGGAACGGAGCCCCCCCCCATGATCAAAAGATACCGTACCTTCGATAGGGGTATGATGAAATTTGCATCGAATCCCATATACATCGGGATAGGGTGACCATCACGGTCGCGGAGTCAAATGCCCGTGGACACCCCCTGGCCGGACAAGCCCAGCAGGTCCAAGGGCTCGGCCAGTGCCATGGCAGGTTGGTCGAGGCTGGCCTGGCGTCCCTCCGCCCGCCCGAACTGGACGTAATGGCGCACCAGCGCATCGGTGTTCAGGCCGAAGACGGCGAAGAGATCGGGGTTGAGCGCCGCGTATTCCGAGGCGGTGAAGCCCGTCGCCTGGCGGCCTTCGTTCCGGCCGAATGTGACAAAGTGCCGGACTAGGGCATCGGCATTCAGTCCATAGGACGCGAACAGGTCCGGGTTGCGGGCAGCATAGGCTTCGGCACTGAACCCGGTCGCCCCCCGTCCCTCCCCCCGGCCGAACTGGATGAAATGGGTTATCAGCGCCTCATTGTTCATGCCGAAGGCGGCGTAGAGATCGGGATTTCGGGCGGCGTAGGCCTCCGCACTGAAGCCGGTGGCGGGTCGCCCCTCCGCCCGGCCGCCTCCCTGCCAATGCCCGATAAGGGCCGTCGCATCCAGGCCAAAGGCAACGAACAGGTCCGGGTTCCGGGCGGCATAGGCCTCCACGGAGAAGACATCCACCTGCCGCCCTTCGCCCCGACCGAAATCGATGAAATGCCGGACCAGGGGATCCGCATCCAGGCGGAAGACCGGCAGCAGATCGGGATTGCGAGCCGTGTAGGCGACGGCGAAGGGATCCTGGCCGATCCAGACGGTCCGGTCGGCGAAGCGCAGTACCTCCACCCCGATCAGGGTATCCGTTCCGTCGCCATTGCCATCGTCGGCAGCCCGGTGCTGGACCGTGACCACCGTGCCGCGGGCGATGACCTGATAGGCAGCGCTGGGGCCGGACAGGATGGCGGTGTCGGTCCCGGCCCCACCCTCGATCGTGTCGTTGCCGGCCCGCCCTTCGACCGTGTCGTTCCCGGCATTGACCGTGATACGGTTGGCGGCGGCATTGCCACGGACAAGATCGGCCCCGCCGCCCAACACCACGTTTTCGATCACCGTACCCCGGGCGATGCCCAGGTTGCCCAGGTCGGGGGTGAAGGCCGCCTGCTGCTCCGCGTTCAGCCGGGTCGCGGGGTTGAAAGCGATACGGCTGAACCGCCCCCCATCCAGGTCCACCACGGCGTCCAGATCGAACCCGGCAGCATCAAGGGTGTCGATCCCGCCATCATCGACAATGGCCGGGTAGAAGGTATCGGGCCGGGTGATCGGATAGATGTCATCGCCGGTGGCCACCGGGGTGGCGCCATAGATCGCCCGCAACGCTTCAATATCATAGGGCATCAGGCCCAGCGCAGCCGCCCCCTCGCCATAGGACATCAGGGTGCGGAAGCCGTTCACCAAATCCGCCCCGGCCAGGCGGATGGCGCCATCGAACGGATGCCCCAGGCCCAGGACATGACCCAGTTCATGGACGATGACGACAAAACCCCGATTGCCCGGCTGCAGCAGGGCATTGGGGATCGAACTGTTGATCATCAGTGGGGCGCCGGGCACGATCCCGGGAAGGGCCGTGCCCCCATAGCCGCCGATGGTGGGGACCATGTTGTGGCGGCCGACGACGAAATCCGCCCGGCTTGCGTCCTCCACCTCCTGGAACTGGACATTGACCACCTGTTCAACCAGACGGGCCGCCTGCCCGAATGCCTGCCGGAAGGTGCTGTCCAGCGGGGCGAAGCGCACCGCCTGCCCCTCCGGCACATGGGAGGGCGTGAAGGAGGGAGAAGGAGCGGCGATGAAGGCATAGGTCAGGATGGTCGGCGGCGCTCCGGTGACGTTGCGCTGGGGGATCTGGACAAGGGAGGCGACAGCCTCGGACGGCAGAACCTCATCCAGGTAGATGATCTCCTCCACATCCAGGATGGCGCGGGGCGCCGTGTCGCGTGACAGGACCACCACCGTGTCACGCCCTTCGCCGCCTGTGACGCTGGTCCGAGCGGAAGTGACGATGATCAGGTCGTCGCCGTCCCCGCCGCGGACCAGGGCGGTACCCGGCCCCGACCAGATGACATCGTTCCCAGCCCCGCCATCGACGGTGTCCGCCGCAGCCCCGGCAACAATGGTATCGGCCCCGCTGCCGGCATCCACGACGACGGGGCTCGAACCGGTGAAGATCCGGTCGTTGCCGTCCCCACCGACAATGACCGGCCCGCCCGACGCGGCGACAAGCACATCATCCCCGGACGTGGGCAGCAGGGCACGGGCGGATTCCGGAATGGCGGCCAGATCGGGCGGACGGCCGATCAGGGCGTCGATCTCCGCCCGCATGCGCGACAGGATCAGGATCCCCGGCGAAACCGTGATGCCGGTCAGCCCGGCGGTGGAAGCCTGGACCGATCCATCGGCATCCCAGCCACGGGCATGGATCCCCCCGCAGCCCGGGCAGACGGCCAAGGCCGCATGGACGCCGGAACCGGCGATGGCGGTTTCCGTCATCAAGGCTTCACGGTTGAACCCGGCCAGAGTCATTCTATGTCAAGCAACAGCAAAATCCACACCAGCATTTCCCAGCGGCCGGACATGGGATTGGCGACCGTCGTTCCCATGATATCCAACGCAACAACGACCTGCCATTGCTATACATGGGCCCTTGCAGCGCGGACGTCGTTCGCCCGCCCGGTGCGCAGGTTGCAGGGGAGCGTACATCAGTGGCAACTTGCTAGCGCTGGCCGGGCCCCGACGGGCGATCGCCAGGGTTCGCCGGAGCGGCTGGAATCGTCGGCAGCGGTGATGTCAGCAGCGCCGGGTCAACCATCGGACAAGAAGCAGCCGCCGATCGCAAGGCGATGAGCTGGTCTGCAAGGTCCGCGTTCTGCTGCCGTGTCTGATCCAGGTCGCGCTGGATGATGTCAAGGCGCAGTGCGCTCAACTCGGACTGCTGCGCCGTCATCGTCGCCTGCTGGGCGACATCCTGGCGCAGCCGGTCCATGCACACGGTCTGTTCCTGTCGTCGGACAGCCTCCAACTCACCCAGTTGCCGTGCCTGAAGATCGGTGATCTGCCTCTCCCCCTTCTGCACCGCGGCCCTGGCCTGGGCCAGCTGCGCCTGAAGATCAAGGCGGGCAGAATAGCCGGCGATCGCAACCCCGAAGGCTGCGACGGCCGCGGTACCGGAAACCACAAGCATGCGGAGTCGCTGCACCTGCCCCAGGGCAGCCGACCAAGGACGCATTTCTGAGGAGCGCTTGATGCCGCCTTCATGCAGAAGCCCGTCTGACCAGCCGGCGCAATCCCCCGCCGCCGGTGCCGGCGCCAGAACAGCCAAAGCCATGGCCATGATCACCAGCACGACCAGCAGAACAAGTGCCAGGACCGCGCCTAAGGACCCGGCAATCAGCTCAACCAGCATGACGACGCCCCCTTACCCGATAACGGCCCGGCCCAGGCCATAGATAGCCACAGCGGCGACCGACCCGGCTACCGGAGCCACCACCCAACCAGCCAGGATTCGGCCGAGGGGTCGCCAAATGGCCGCAGTCTGACCCGAAGCTGCGCCGACACCCAGCATGGCACCGACAACAGCCTGGTTGCCAAGGATCGGCAGGCCGGCCGCGGCAAGCGCGGTTCCCCCGCCCAGAACCCCAACTGAAACTGCCGTACCCCCGACAGGACCGGTCGGCAGCAGCGAATCCCCCATCCATCGGGCGACACGATGGCCGCCGAACAGAACCCCCACGAGCGTAGAAAAAACCAGCAGGATGCCCGCAGCGACATTGTTCAGCGGCGACCCCGCAGCCCAGCCATCCGGCATCCCATCGCGCAACGCCAGGACAAGGCCGACCGGAAACGCGGCAGCCAGGGCCTGGACAGCCCCAAAGGCAAGCATGACCCCCCCGGTGACCGCCAATTGGAAAGTCCGAAAGACCGCCTCCGCCCCAGCAGGATCATTGCTGACCGGGAAGGGATAGCGTCGCAGCAGGGCCATGACCGACAAGCCGACGGTAAGGGCCGTCATCAGCGGGACCACCACCAAGGCCCAAGGGGGGATACCGGCCGGCCAGGGTGCCTGGACGACCAGCCCCCCCAACCCCAGAAGAACCGCCGCACCAACGACAATTCCTGCGCCGACAGGGATCCGGTCCCGCGGACGGGCGACGCCCAACAACCAGGCACCAGCCGCCCGGATGCAGCCATAGCCGACCATCCCCGCGATGACGACAATAAGAAAAACGGCCCCCGTCATCAAAAGTACCCCCAGCGGGTCCCCGCCCGCACCCGATACCGCGCCGACGGACGCCAAGGCAAACACCTGGACGAGCAGGATTGGGACGGGCACCCCCAGCATCGTCGCGCCGACAGCGGCGATTGCCGTTCCGATCGACACGGCCAACAAGGCGATGGCAAGCCCCGGCGTATCCGCCCGCCACCCGGACAACGGCGCCACCATATCCAAAACATTTGCTACTGGTTGTGACGAAATCAGCAAAAGCCCTACGGCCGCAGCAACAGATCCGATCAATGTTGCAGCCCGCGGAGTCGTAGTCGCAGACGAGAATACACCGGCCAATCCAGACGCTGCGTCATTCGCCGCCGTTGCGAATATCAAAATCACGGACGCAATGAAAGTGGCCAGAATCAATGCGTCTAACAGCGGCATTTTCTTACCGGACCTTGCATTTGAATTTGGTGGATGCAAAAAATTCGCGATAGCGGCCAAAAGCTCTATGCTCAGCCACCGGACCAAACATATGCCAGGTACCCGCGCAAATGCAAAAAGATTCCGACACAGATCGCAAGGCGCTTGCACGCTAAGGGGTAATTGGTAAGCTGACCTCCTTGCGTTCAGCGGGAAACAGGGTGGGTCAGATGCGTCAAAACATAACGAGGAAGATCATGGCCACGCTGGTGGCGACGACCATGCTGGCTGGGTGCACGGCCACAGGCGGTGGTGGGGGCCGGTATGTCCAGTCCGATGCAGTGTGCGGTCTACAGCGCCAAAGTCTGGCTTCGCTGGAGGATACATTCGTCCAGGATCTGGTCGGCGGGGCGCTGGCCGGCGCTGCGGCGGGTGCCTTGATTGCGGCGTTCACGGATGGCAATGCGGTACAAGGGGCGCTGATCGGTGCAACGTTGGGCGCCGCCGCCGGCGCCTATCTGAACAACCTGAAAAAGCAGCATGCGGGCAATGTCGACGGCATGCTTGTCCAGATCAACGGGGATCTGACCCGCGAGAACCGGGAGATCGCCCGGGCCGAAGCGGCATTCACCGCCCTGATGGACTGCCGCCGTCAAGAAGCGGCATCGATCCGCGCTGACCATGCGGCCGGCCGGGCCGACCTGACCACGGCCAACACCCGTCTGGCTGCCGTGCGCGCCAAGGTGGCAGAAGATTTCGCCATGGCCGACCGGATCCGGGAAGGCATGGGTAAGCGCGTTGCCGGGTTTGAGGAATCGTACAAGTTCATCGATCCTGTCGGCTATGACACACTGGTTGTCAACCGGAAGCCTCAGCTCACGCAGGCTGCGGAACGTCTGGTCGCATCGACAACCGCCAATGTCCGGGCCACCCCCTCGGCCGAGGGCCAGCGTGTCGGCTCCGTTCCCCAGGGAAGCAGCGTCGAGAAGCTGGGCAAGGAGGAGGGCTGGTGGCATGTCCGCCTTGCCGATGGGTCGACCGGTTACGTCGCCGAACGGCTGCTGACGCCGCAGGGGACGACGGGTGCGGCGGCTCCGGCGGTGATGGTTGCGACGGGGCCGCGCCCGATCAACGTCCCCGTGGCCACCGGCCAGCCGGCGCAGTCCGGCGGCGGTCTGGGCACATTTCTGACCGGCGCGCAGTCCCAGGGCCAACAGGCTGCGCCAGCACAGACGCAGACTATCACCGCGTCGAGTCAGCAGCTGCAGACCCTGAACGCCACGGCCGACCTCACCTACAGCACGCGCGTCGCCAGTGACGGCTTCGACAGAACGGTCGACATGAAACGGACCGAAATCGCATCGCTGACGCAGGATATCGCCCCGCCTGCACCGCTTGCCGCAATCCAGCGGCCTGTTCAGGTCGCGACTGCGAACTCTTGACGGGAGGGGGCCATGGCGACAGCACAACACCGGGTCGGTCGGACTCTGTCGAACTGGCTGCGTACTGTGGTCGGCGCCGCAGCCATGGCCCTATTCCCGACCGTCACCGTGTTCCAGACGGCGGCTGCCGAACCACCCCTGACCCCCCAGTTGACGATCGATGCCGCCATGCATACGGCATCGATCACGCGGGTCCATGCCGGGGTCGGGGGAATCGTCGTTACCGCCTCCCACGACAAGACCGTGCGCGTCTGGGGGCTGGAGGATGGCGATCTGATCACAACCCTGCGGGTGCCGAAGGATGACGGGATCGACGGCACTTTGCAGAGTGCGGTCCTGTCGCCTGGGGGCAACATCGTCATGGCCGGGGGTGCCACCGGCATGTCATGGGACGGTACATTCTCCGCCTATCTGTTCCGACTTCCGGAAGGCACGCTGTTTTATCGCCTACGGAATCTCCCGGGCCCGGTGGGGCAACTGGGCTACAGCCGCGACGGCGGTCTGATCGCCTTGGGGCTGGGCGGCGCCTCCCCGATGCTTCTGGTGTACGACCGCAACGCCGCTCTGAAGGCCACCGATGACAGCTATCAGGGAGCCGTCTCGTGGCTGGAATTCTCCCGCGACGGGCGGCTGGTGACAACGGCGGAGGATGGGGCGATCCGGATCTATGGGGCTGATCTGGCGCCGGGCCGTGTTGTCCGGGCGTCCGATGGCGCCATCCCCGTGGTCGCCCGCTGGTCGCCGGATGGCCGCCAGATCGCCGTCGGCTACCGTACCGACGGCCGTATCGACATTCTGGCCGGCCAGGATGGATCGCTGATCCGATCCCTGCGGGCAGATGATCTGAGGGCCAGGGACCTGGGCGCGGTCACCTGGTCCGTCGATGGCAGGCTGGTCTTCGGCGGCGGCGACGCCCGGCGCGACGGCAGATCGGTCATCCGCATCTGGTCCGCCGCCGACGGTACTGCGCTGGACGATCTGCCAGCGGCCTCTGACACGATCCTGTCGCTGGATACGGCAGCCGATGGCCGTATCGTCTTCGGTACCGCCGATGCCGCCTGGGGGGTTGTCGGCACCGACCGGCGGATGGAACGGATCCTGACGCGACCGGGCGGCGATTTCCGGGACATGGAGGGCTTCGGGCTTCGCGCATCCACCGACGGATCAATCGTGGAACTGGCCCTTCAGGCCGGTGGTGGTAACACCGTCCGATTCGATGCACGGCGCAGGACCTTGGCCCCGATCGATTCGCCTGACCCGACCCTGACCGCGGCCAGGGCAGATGGTCCGGGCTTTCGGCTTGAGAACTGGAAAGGCAGTACGTCACCCACATTGAATGGCACACGGATCGGCTTCGACCAGCCACACGAGCGGGCACTCAGCGCAGCGGTGCTGCCGGGCGGCCGCCGCCTGCTGATCGGCACCGATTTCGGACTGTATCTGTTCGATCAGACAGGACGCACCGTCGCCCGGCAGCGGACACCGACCGCAGTCCAGGCCCTGGGTGTTTCCGGTGACGGGGCCCGCGCCGTGGCCGCCATGGGCGATGGAACCGTGACATGGTTCGAAACCACCCGGGACGATTTGGCCAAGGTCGCCACCCTGTTCATCGACACGCGCAACCTGACCTGGGTCGCATGGACCGCCGACGGTCGCTTCGCCCATGCCGCCACGGGCGGTCAGGATCTGGTCGGGTACCATGTGAACCAGGGACCCCAGGCAACGCCGCTGTGGATCGATTTTAGGCAGTTGAACCGCGTGTCCCATGTGCCGGAAGCCCCCTACCAGGCGATCAGCGCCCGGGCCACACCCGCGTCATCGGCCAAGCCGGCCGCTGCGCCGGGTCCGGGGCAAGGCCCCGCCGCCAACCGGCCGCCCGCCGGCAGCAGTACGGCAGCGGCCCTGCAGCTGCTGCCCCCGAAGATCGACCTGTTGGAGGCTTGCCCGTTGAAGGCCGGCCAGCGGGAGCCGGTGCCGGAGAGTTGCATTCCCGCCCGTCAGGCGACCCGGGCCTTCACCCGGCTGTCGGCTGGCACCGCCATGACCAAGGCGGGGGAGGCCGGTGCCGCAGCAACACCGGCGGCCGGGCCCGCACCGGCGGCAGCGGCAGCCGGAAAGGTGCAGTTCGGGACGGATGTGGAGGCGGTGCTCATCCGCTTCCAGATCGACGCCCGGGGCAGCCATATTGGGGATGTGGACGTCTTCCTGAACGGCCGCAATGTCGGACGGGAAAGCGGTACGCGGGCCTTCACCCGGGTGAATCTGGTCGGGGCAGCCGCAACGCCGCCCGCCGCGGGATCGGCACAGGTAACCACCGGCGCCCCTGCGCAGGCCCCGGCCGGACAGGCCCAGGGCAGCGGCAGCCCGAAGATCCATGAGCGACGGATCCTGTTGGATTCCGGAACAAACAGGATTGCCGTCCGTGTCTACAATGATACCGGCGTCTTCGGCACCGCGCCGGAGATCGAGGTCGAACGGGTCGCCCCGGCGGCACCGGCGTCCAAACCCGTGCTGCACCTGGTCGCCATTGGTGTCGACCAGTACCAGGGAGACGTGACGCCGCTGGGATTCGCCGTGGCGGATGCCCGTTCCGTCATCAGCCTGATCCGGGAGCGGTTCGCGGAATCCTATCTGCGGGTGGAGGTGGTCGAACTGACCGACAGGCAGGTCACCCGTGCTGCCGTTCAGCAAGCAATGGAAGCGATCGCGCTCCGGGCACAGCCCGAAGATGCTGTCGTCATCTATATGGCAGGACATGGCGTTCTGTATGAGGAGAAGACCTATCACTACGTCACGGCAGATGTGCTGAGTTATGGGGAGATCGCCACAAAGGCGGTCAGCCAGGCGGACCTGATCGCTTGGCTGAGCCGGTTTCGCTCCCGCGATCTGCTGCTGATGCTGGATACCTGCCACGCCGGGGGGATCGGCACGATGAAGGACACCGGCACCATCGCCAACGAGTCCGGCCGGTTCGTTCTGTCGGCGGCCAGCAGTCTGGAACTGGCGCTGGATAGTTATGACAATCAGAATGGAGTGTTCGCAGTCGCAGTCATGCAAGGCCTGAACGGGCTGGCGGTACCCCGGGATGTAAACACGGTCGACGCCTTGTCCCTGGCCAACTTTGTCCGGCTGCGGGTACCCAGGCTCGCAGAAGAGCGCAATCACGTCCAGGAGGCTGAATTCCGCGTTCAGGAGGGCAAGCAGCGCCAGTTCCCCCTGACCTTGGTCCGGCAGGATCCCTGATGGCCGCAGCGCTGCGCCAGGATACACGCCTTCTGCGGATGAATACGCCGCTGGGCACCGATAAGCTTGTTCCGTCGGAACTGCGGATGGAGGAAGGGCTGTCCCGACCCTTCACCGCTATAGTGCGCTGCATCGCCCGGGAGGCGATCGATACCGGCAAACTGCTGGGTCAGCCGGCGGTCGTGACGCTGACACGGGACTTGGGCGATGACCATCACTTCCACGGCTTTGTCATCAGCCTGGACCTGGAAGGGTATGATGGAACCGCCGACACCTACATCTATGAACTGGTCCTTGCCCCCTTCCTTTGGTTTCTGTCGAAAACGACCGACAGCCGTATCTTCCAGGACAGCAGCAGCCGCGAAATCATTGAAGAGATGCTGCGCGGGTACGGTTTCAGCGATTTCGAGTTCAGGCTGAGCAGCGAGCCGCCCAAGCGTCCCTATTGTGTCCAGTACCGTGAAAGCGCCCTGGACTTCATATCCCGCCTTCTGGAGGAGGACGGGATCCTTTATTTCTTCGTGCATGAGGGGTCACGGCATCGGCTTGTCCTGATAGATGACCCCACCCACCACCCCCAATTGCCGGGCGGGACCCTGACCTACCGCAAGAGCGGCATGGAAGCGGCGGAGGATTCGGTTGGAAGTTGGACGGAGACGGCGAACCTGACAGCGGGCCATGTCGCCCTGTCCGACTGGAACCCGGAGACCGCAAGCCAGGTGGAGGCCCATTCGCCCATCCGAGGCCACGTGCCCGCGGTGGGCGACATCGAACGGTTCGATCACCCCGGGCTGTTCGCCGATGCAGGCCTGGGCAACCGACTGGCCAAATTGGAGGCCGACAGGCAGGAAGCGACGCAACGGGTCGCCCATGCCTTGGCCAATGCACCGGGGCTTCGGGCCGGGGTGCGCTTCACCCTGGCCGGGCATGATGTGGCCCGGGCCAACATCGACTACACGGTCCTGACAGCCCATCATCAGGCGACGAACAATGTCGGCGGTGCCGGGGCCGGCTATTCCAATCGCGTCAGCCTTGTCCCCAACAAGGTTGTCTGGCGCCCCCCGCGCCGCACAGCCAAACCCATCGTTCCGGGCACACAGACGGCAACGGTGGTCGGCCCGCCGGGGGAAGAGATTCACACCGATGCCCTGGGCCGGATCAAGGTCCGTTTCCACTGGGACCGCCGCGCCCGCAATGATGCTGTTGCCTCTTGCTTCATCCGGGTGGCGCAAGCCCAGGCCGGGCTGCGCTGGGGGGCCCTTTGGCTGCCCCGGGTCGGGACGGAGGTACTGGTCGATTTCCTGGAAGGCGATCCGGATCGGCCGATCGTGACAGGAGTCGTCTACAACGGGATCAACAGACCACCGGTCGACCTTCCCGCAAAAGCAACGCTGTCGGGCTGGCGGACATCGTCCACACCAGGCGGGGGCGGCTTCAACGAATTGTCCTTCGACGACCGCAAGGGCCAGGAGCGGGTGTTCCTGCACGCCCAACGTCGGCTTGACCTTCGGGCCGGGGGCGACGGTTTCGAAAGCATCGGCGGAAGCCGGCATCAGACGGTCGGCGGCGACCGCCTGACCCTGATCGGCAAGGATGAACATCTACTGATCAAGGGGGACAGCCGGGTCGCGGTTGATGGGGAGGTCGGCCTGAAGGTCGGCGAGAAGCTGCAGGTACGCCTGGGGGATGACGGCCTTGTGACCTCCGGGGGAGAGGTCGTCGTGACGGCGGCCAGCGGCATCACACTGCGGGTCGGCGGAAGCGTCGTCCGGATCGATTCATCCGGTGTCGCGATCCGGGGCGGCATGGTCCGGATCAACAGCGGCGGGGGCGGCGGCAGCAGGCGGGCATCCCCCGACACCCCGAAGGAAGCCGCGGCGGCCGCCACGGGACAGGCGGGGGACGTCCCCAAGCCCGGCCGCGCACCCATCTTGCTGAAGCTGTCCGGCAACCGCGGCAGGATCGCGCAGACGGACGCATTCCGGGAGGCCGCCGCCACGGGAGCCCCGTTTGTTCAGCCTTGCCCACCGCCGCCTTGACCCCGGGTCCGCCATGCCGATACCCCTCCACCCCTCCTGTTCCCTCCCGGGTGCCCACCGGCCCGGTGATCCGCCCGGAACCGTGGCGGACCGGCTGCGCATGCTGACCGGCAGGCCGCTCTACCTTGTGATCGATGCGGCGCGGCGGGAGGATCTGCTGGATCGGCTTGCCGCGCTGGAGGAAGCCGTCCCCATCGACTGCCTGTGGAGCGGGGATTCCGCGGTCGACTATGCCGATGTCGCCCCCTATCTCCTGCCGGTCCCGGATTCGGGGGAGGTTGATGACTTCCTGGCGGCGGGATGGGGCGACAGTTGGGGCATCGCCATCGCGACATCCCTATCCCAGGACGATCTTCGCCGTCACCTGCGGCGCTATACCATGGTCCGGCTACCCGATGGGGAGACGCTGTATCTGCGTCTCTACGATCCGCGGGTCCTTCGCACCATGCTGCCGACCCTGACCCGGGAGCAGGTGGGACCGTTGTTCGCCGGAGTGGATGCGATGATCGCCGAAGGGGCGACACCGGGTCTAACCCATGTCTTCACTGCGGAGGACGGGATCCTGTCCCGGTTCGACATCGGCGGGCCGGACGGCGACAGCGCCCCCGGTACCCATCTCCTGCCGGACGGAACGGAGGGGGTGTTGTGGCCATGATCATTCCGTCAGCTACGGCCGACCTACCGCGGGTCAACATCAGGGTCGGCAGCGAGGGGGATGCGGTTTCCCGCGACCTTCCCTTCGTGATCACCCTGATCGGCCCGTTTTCGGGCGACCGGCGGATCACCGGGCTGGACAAACTGGTGATCCGGACCGCGGAGCCGCGCTCCCCCGGAGCCCTGTTCCGGTCCCTGCTGCCAATGGTCACCCTTTCCATTCCCGATCCGGCTGGGGCCATCCACCAGATCGATCTGGTGATCGAGGGTCTGGACGGGTTCGAGCCTGCGGGAATCGCAACGGCGGAGACATTCCCTGCCCTGGCGGTCTGCACCGCGCTCCGTCTCGGCCTGATGCGTATCCTGCGACGGCGCGAGGGGGCGGCTGATACGCCTGCCCGACTGGCGGAGCAGGTGTCCGACCATATCAGTGCCATCCGGACATCCCTGGTGACCGCCCTTGCCGCCATGGACGACCTCACGGACCTGGCTGCGGCTGGGTCCCATCTGGCAACACTGCCCCCTTGGGTGGGCGATCCGGCCAGTCTGTGCGACGGGGTGTTCCGGCTGACGGCATGGCTGGATCTGGCTGTCCTGGCCCGCGCCCGTCTGGCGGCGGAGCGGCGGCAGCCAAGGCCCCCGGAAACCGCAGCCGGCAGGCTGCTGTCCCTGTCCCCGGCCACGATCGCGGAAGAGGTGCTGGTGCCCGCCCTCTGGGCCGGGCTGACCATCGGGGGGCCCCTTCCCTGGGCGGAGATGGCAAGGGAGGCCGATGGCCCGCTGTCGCTGGGCCTTCACCTGGGCAGCCTGTTCGCGGCGGCGGAAATGACGGACCTGCGGCAGATGCTGCTGGGGGAGGCAGCACCCACATCGGACCATGCCGCCTGGCTGGCGGGACGGCTGGAAGCGCGGGCGGAAGGACTGATCACCCGGGTGATCCGTGCCCCCGCCTTCATCCGGACGGAAGCCTGCTGGCGGGCGCTTGCCCACCTGATGCGCAGCGCTGCCGGCAGAGGGGTGGAATTCCGGCTGCTGGACCTGGACGAGGACCAGTTGGCGGAGGATCTGCAGGCACGCGGACATGTGGAGCGGTCCCGCCTGTACGACATCATTTACAATGAGGGATACGGCAGCCATGGCTCCCCACCGATAGGGATGCTGGTCTGCCTGTTCGACGTTCAGACCCAGGCGAAACACGCAAATCTGCTGGGCCGCCTGTCCGTCCTGGGCGCCCGGGCCCATTGCCCCGTCATCGCCGGGGTCGCGCCGGAGGTCGTCGAGCGGGCGCTGGACCATATGCTGGTCCCGGATGCCGTTCCGGAGCCGGCGGAGCATGAACGCTGGACCAGCCTGCGCCGCAGCCGCGGGCGGACATCCACCGATCTGGCCGCCCCCGGCATGGCGGACCAGGATGCCCGGATGATCGCTCTGGCCGGGCCGCATCTTCTGCTGCGGGGACGGCACCGCCATCGCCCCCACAATCCCGCCCCGCTGCGATTCAAGGAGCCGGGGGCGGGGCGGATCGACGATCTGGTCTGGACCAGCGGAAGCCTTGCCGTGGCGGAGCGGGCAGCAGCTGCCCACAGGCGCTATGGCTGGCCGGTGGCGATTTCCGGCACGGGGCTGGACACGGGCATTCTTGATCTCCCGGGGATCGAGTCCTACGGAGACGAGCCGGGGTCGGCGGCCCGGAAGCTTCCCGTCCGCATCGCCGTCACCGAGGCAGGGCAGGTCGCCCTGCAGAAGCTTGGCATCGCCGCGGTCACAATGCTTACGGCCCGGCGACGGATCGCCTTACTGACGGTCCCCTCCCTGTTCGCGCCGGACGGCCTGGCGATCGGCCTTCATGGCCGCGACGATGCCTACCGGGAATACCTGGCATCCCGGCTGCCCTATGCCCTGGCATCGGCCCGGTTCTCCCATTGCCTGAAGGCGATGCTGCGGCTTCAAGTGGGGCGTGGCCGGTCCGCAGCGGACCTGACCATCATGGCGAACCAATGGCTGTCGCAGTACATCGCCTGGCAACCGGATGCCGGCTTGGCGATCCGGGCGGAGAAGCCGCTGCGGAGGGGCAACGTTACAATCATCGATATTCCCGGCCGACCGGGCTTCTACGAAATGCGGCTGGAGCTTCAGCCGCATTTCCAGGTGGACCACATCGGCGTCGACTGTGTGCTGCCCGCTGAATTCTCCCTGACATCCTGATCAATCGGACCAACGCTGCCGAGGGGCCATGTCGCATCACGCCTACATCCGGTTCGACGGGATCGAGGGCCGGACGACCGAAAAGGAACTGCCCGGATGGACCCGCTTGTGGGCCTTCCGGCATTCGATCATGCAGCCGGCGGCCGGAAGCGCCGCCGCGCGCGGGGATGCCGGACCGGGGCGCGCCGACCATGGAGATTTCATCATCCTGAAGAATGTGGATGAGGCTTCGCCCCGCCTCTCCTTGTACTGCTGCGCCGGGGCCCGGCTGCCCAACGTGACCGTGGCCATCCACAACAGCGCAAACTTCAGACTGAAGTACATCGAGTACAAGATGACGGATGTCACGATCCGGGCGGTGACACCCTATCTGCCGGAGGCGGGTGACAACACGGACGGCAACGGCGCCCGCGTTGTACGGGAGGAGATCGCCCTCCGCTACCGACGCATCACTTGGACATACACAATGCTGGAGGATGGGGCGGCCCGGGGCGACGTCACCTGCTATTGGGATCTCATGCAGAACCAGGGTGGGTGAGGGACGCATGCGCCTGTCCACCGATCAGTTGGCCGCGATCGCCGACAACCGATGTGCCGATTTCGAGCAGCGCCTTGGCCATTTCCTGGCGCCGGCGGATGCCGTCCGCCCATCCGACGCCGGACCGACGGTCGCCCGCGCCGCCCGCGCCCGGGAAATCGGGCTGCGTACCGAGCCCGGCATCGCCAGCTATGTGGTGGCGGCGGACGTGCTGGGGGCAGGCTTCGAACAGGAGGTACCGGCGGCGTTCCGATCGCTGGTGGTGTCCGACACCCCGGAGCCGGCGAAGATTGCAGCCCTCAGGACCCTGGTCGGCGATGTCTCCGCAGCGGCGCAGACGGGGGCGCAGACGGGGGCGGCGGCACCCGATCCTGCCGGCCGGGAAGCCGCCGTCAACCAGATCACAAAGCTGCTGAAATACGGAACGGCGGCGGGATCGGCCCTGCCGGTATCACCGGCCACCCTGGCGCCACCCCCACCCACCGCCAAGGCCGCCGCGGCCGAAGTGCAGGCAGCCGCCGTGGCCGAGATCGACCGGATCACCGCACGGCTGGACGCTCCACCGGAACCGGCGGCCCGAACGACGGCCCCTGTCCAGCCATCCCTGACCCAGCCAGCCCCAATCCAGCCCGCTCCGGTCCAGCCCGCTCGGGAGCAGGCGCCCCCGGCGCCGTCTTCCCGAGCCGCCAAATCCGCGCTTGCCGCAGAGGCCACGGCCGCCGCTGCCGTAGCGGGGGACAGCACTGCCGCCCCGTCGGGGCTGATGGACATCATCGGCAACCCCGTCGATGAGGCCAAAAAGAAGATTGAGGAGGCGGAGAAGGATGTCGACGCCCTTCGTGAGGAAACGAAGGAAGCGGTGAAAGGCGCCCTTGAGGATCTGCGCGGGGCGGGCAAGGAGGCGGTGGAGGCTGTCGAGAAGGAAGCGGGGAAGATCGGCGACGAGCTGAAATCCCATGTCATTGAAGGCGCCAAATCCGTCCGCGATGCCATCGTCGCAGAAGCCAAGGAATACCTGAACGGAGGTGAATTCAGTACAGAGGACATCCGGAAAGCCGTCGAGGCCGCCATCGATTCCGTGCTGGCAAAGGTCGAGGAGACCCTGAAATCCATCGGCGACCGGATGGTGAAGGTTCTGGAGGACAAGGCAAAGGAAATCGCCAAGCGTATCCTGGATCGCTTCAAGCCGGTTCGCGAGCGCATCCAGGCCATGGCGGAGAAATACCTGGGGCTTGATGACGAGGTTAAGGGGATTTTCGACAAGATCGACAAGATCTTCCATCCTGGCGATCCGGAGGACCTTCGCCAACCATGCCCCGAAACCAAACCGACAGAGGGCAAGGACCAATCGACGGATCCCAACAACCCCCCGACACAAGGACAGGATCAGGGGCAGGGAGGCAGCCAAGAGCAAAAAGGCGGTGCGGGGGCCGGGTCCGGTGGCACGAGCCCCGGCCAGCCCGGTCCTGGTCAGCCCGGATCCGGTCAACCTGGACCGGGACAGCCGCCCGTGGTGAGAACCGGACCGACCCGCCCCCCCGGCGGACCCACACCGCCATCACGGCCGGCGCCGCCAACGACACCCCCGCCGCCGGGACGGACGCCGCCGTCGCAGCCGCCCACCCGGCCCGGGCAACCGCCGACGCGCGGGCCGACCCCACCGGCAAGCCCCCCGACCGCCCCCGGTCCGCGTCCCCCGGGACCACCGCCGCCCCCTCCCCCGCCGCCCCCTCCCACGCCGGCCCCTCCCACGCCGGGCCTTGTCTGCGGCCAGACGCTTGTCTGCCGCCGGCTGACGGTCGACATCCAGGACAGCGATAGTCGCAAGCCCGACCCCGCGACCGCGCTGCTGGAGATCGTTCCGCAGGGGGTGACCGGGGAAACGATCACTCTGAAATTCCCAGGAACCGATTGTGGCAGTCCGGTCACCTGGGACATCACCGGCCACCTGAGCCGCCGTGTACAGGAAAATGAAACAAGCTTCACAGCCCACCGGTGGGTCGAAAGCTTGAACATTGCTCCGGTGGTGGTTCCCAAGACCTACACCGTCGCCGCATCGACCCGCTGCGGGAAAAGAACAAACAACTTCATCATCCGGTGCTGGCCAAGTAATAAGTATAAAATTGATGTAACGCCCCTCAACCGCGATTTTCCTATCTATGAATTTTTGCTGAAATTCTTAAGGAACACGTTCGCAGTTGAAATCGCACCAGAGGCGAAATTCAAGATTTCTGCGGAGGCCGGATTCGAGGAGGACGATAAATCTTTTAGGGTTTACTGGAATTGGTCAGTGAAACTTGTTGCAGAGATATCTCTGCAGGTTCGCATTCCCTTTGGTCCGCTTCAGTTTATACCCGCCTGGATGAAGAAGTATGGCGACCTAAAATTCTTCATCGACTTCATTGGGAAGCTTTCCGTTCAGGGCGGTATTAAGAAGTCAGAGGGAGAACTGCGGACTTCCATTGGCGCTACTGGTGAAATCTACGGCAAGGTTGGGATCAATCTATTCGTGGTGAGTTCGAAAATTCTAGAGGCGGAGGCATCCGGCGGGACGGGGATCGTGGGTGAAGCTGAAGGAGCAGAGTCCAACGGTAGGCCCGCCGTGGAATTGAAGGCTTACATCACACCCCTGAAGTTCGAACTAATGATTAAATCCGCCAGTGGATGGGTCGAATTCAGTCGCGAGGTCGAAATTACGGATAGAATTGAAATGGGCAAGACAGTTTGGAGGCTTCCGATACGATGACAAGAAATCTTTTTGTTCTGGAATCGGGGCTGCGTGCTGCCTCCGTCAGGTTTCTGTTGAATGATATAATTGTCCAGGAAACGATGGTGATCGGCAACAGGACCATTGCCAGCAAAATCAACCACTGGCTGATCGATGGTGACAACAGCATTGTGATCACCCTGCGCCCGTTGACGGTCCCGCCGGATCTGCCCGACTACGAAACGAGCCTTATCGGCGGCCGGCAGGGGGAAATGCCAGGGCCGGATGACACATTGTTCCGCTTCAGCCTGCGTGATCTGCCGGACCCGACCATTCTGGCTGTGGATACCGCGGTGGAGGTTGCCCGCGTCACCCTTCCCGTTTCCCATGGCTTCGGCCGCTGGGCTTGGCAGGATGCGGAACCCCTTGCCGCAACCCAGCAAGACCAGATCCTTACCGCCTATCAGCGGATCGCAACCGCTCTGGCGACAGGCGCGATCGACGACGCCGTCGGTCAATTGGATCTGATGATCCGCGAGCGCAGTCGTTCACTGGGCGTGCCGGAGACGGAAATCCGGGACGATCTTCGTGACGCTGTCGGCCAGGCATTGGGCGGTCCGCCCCCCAGGATCATTGCCACCCCGGCGGAAGCGGTCTCGGTGACACCGATGGCGGGCGGGCGACTGGCACTGGTGACAGCACCCGACGGTGGAGCGCCGATCCTGTACGACGGCGGTGAGGAGCGGTGGTCCCTGCGCCCCGTTTTCGTCCATGCGGAAGGGCGCTGGCAGGTAGGGTACTGAGAGGGACGATCATGGCATTGACCAACCGGCAGCTCTACGACGACTGGATGGAACTGACCCGCGGTGTGCGGCCGGCTTTCCGAACTGCCGCGGATATCCGCGCCCTGACGACAGTCTTCAGGCCGGAAGTGGTCCTGAATCACTGGTACGCGCTGGGGCCCCTGTGTGCAGCCCCTTTCATCTATATCTTCTTCGCTTGTGTCGGGGACTTCGCCTGCCATGACAGGATCACCGGCCCCTGGCCGCCGGCGCTCACCACCGCCTTCATGGCCCCGATGTGGATACCCTTTCTGATAAGCTTTCAGGATTTTCGGGCCCGCCGCCGATACCAGATGCCGCTGGCCCTGTACCAGTCCCTGATGATCGTACGCGGCCGGGTGACCCACCTCGGCTGGGTGTGGAGCCTGGGGCGTCAGTCCATGCGGCAGCGCATCCGGTTCACGGATGACGGGGGGCAGGTAACCGGCTGGTCCCCACGCATGCCCATCTTCGTCACCGCTCATCTGCCGGTGGGAACACCGGTCCATGTCGGTATCGATCCCCTGAACCGGGTCCCGCCCCTGTTCCTTGGAAAGGCGATGTCATGAAGAACCGCCGCCCCTCCCTGCTGGACCGGTTCCTGCCTGCCGCCGCCCCGACCGCGTCACCGGCATGGGATCCCGGCTGGACCGGCGGCGCGCCGGAGGAGGATTTGACCGGCCTGCGCCGTGATCTGATGGACCTGCTGGCCGCCCGCAACCCATGGCCGGTGGACACGGCGCCAGGCGGGCTGATCGATTCCTCGATCCTGGTCTTCGGGTTGCCGGACACGCAGATGCATGACATCGACAGCCTGCGCGGACGGGCCGCCATCCGAGCCGGCATCGCCGAGGCGATCCGCCGTTTCGAGCCCCGGCTGACAGATGTGACCGTCGAGGACCCCGTCCCCGGTGATGACGGGCGGATGACTTTCCCCGTCCATGCGCGCCTGACCGGGGCAGCGCAGACCCGGACGGTCGTGATCCAGGCCAGCCTGGACCGGACACGCCATTGGATCTCCCTGGATTGCGAGTAGACCGCGATGACCGACGATCTGTTCCGGCATTACGAGACTGAGCTGCAGCACCTGCGGGAGGCAGCGGCGGAGTTCCGGCGCCGTAATCCACGGCTGGCCGGCCGGCTGGAACTGGGGCCGGACGGAAGTGCCGATCCCCATGTGGAGCGGCTCCTACAGGGCTTTGCCCTAGTGGCGGCCCGGCTGCAGCGGCGCCTTGATGACAATTTCAGCCATCTCAGCGCCGCGCTGCTGGAATCCCTGTATCCCCAGCTGGTCCGCCCGACGCCGACCCGCATGGTGGTGCAGATGGAGCTGCCGGCCGAAGACGGCCCCATGACCCCCCAGCCGGTCCTGGTGCCGCGGGGGACGGAGCTACTGTCCCGCCCCCTGACAGAGGGGGGGGAGTTGCGCGGCATGAACTGCCGGTTCAGGACCGTGTTCCACACAGTCATCGCACCGGTGACGATCACCGACCTCCGCATCGACCGGCGGGAGGCACCTGCCCTGGGAGATACCAGCGACACGCTGATCCGGATCGACCTTTCATGCCGCGGCGACCAGGGGTTCGACGGATTGCCGCTGGACAGCCTGCGTCTTCACATCCATGAGGAAGCACGCTTGGCATTCGCCTTCTACGAGCTGCTCCTGGGGAGAATGGTGCGGGCCTGGGCCGTGCCCATGCGGGCGGATGGCGACGGACCATCCGGGCGACGGGTGCCGGTGACGCTGCGCCCCGCAGGGTTCGACAGTGCGGAAGCGATGCTGCCGACCGCATCGGCCAGCGTGGACGGCTATCGGCTGCTGCTGGAGTATTTCAGCTTTCCGGAAAAATTTCTGTTCTTCGATGTGGAGGGACTGCGGGCCGCAACCCGGGGCACCGGGAACTACATGAGACTGGAGATCGAGGCCCGAGCCGCCGGGAACAGGGCGCCGGCGGACCAGCTTGCCCGCATGCTCCGCCCCCAGTCGCTTCGGCTCGGGTGCACGCCGGTCATCAACTTGTTCTCCACCCCGGCCGAACCGATCCGCCTGGACCACCGGCAGACCCGGCTTCCCGTGGTCGTCGATCAACGGCGACCCTCGGGGTACGAGGTTATCGATGTGGAAAGCGTTGTGTTGCTGGGGTCTGGCGGGCGATTGAGCCGGCAGGAACTGCCGCCGCTTTATGCCCGTCACCGGCTGTCGCCCGCAGGAACGGCCCCTTCACCCGGCGGTATGATCGACCGCGAAATCTACTGGTCGGCGGAGCGCACCCAGGCGCCCGACGGCGCCGACGCCGTCGATCTGATCATTGCCGACCGCACCCTGACACCGGAGCGGGAGACGGATGGGGTGCTGCTGCCAACAGTGCTGGCAAGCAACCGGAATGCCGCCGCCCTGATCCCGTCGGAGCCAGACCGATCGGATTTCCTTCTGGGATCGGGCACTGCGGGAATGC
This sequence comes from Pseudomonadota bacterium, assembly GCA_046045995.1. Lineage (GTDB taxonomy): Bacteria > Pseudomonadota > Alphaproteobacteria > Azospirillales > Azospirillaceae > Indioceanicola. The sequence goes on from JBJOKR010000001.1 coordinate 48,896, forward strand.
GGATCAGCCGCCTGGGCACGGCACGACCGGTCCTGCGCTTGGCACAGGGGGCAGCCAGCCAATGGCGACTGGTGTCGCATCTGGCCGCCAACCGCCTGTGCCTGGCCGATGGCGGAATTGAGGGGTTGCGGGGCCTGCTTTCCGTATATGCGCCGACAGACGGGGGAAGTGACATTCAGATCACCATGGATATTCGCAGCCAGATCCGCGGCCTGACCGATATCCGCTCCACCCGGGTTCTTCGATCCGTCGGATCGGGGGCCCGCCGGGCACCGGTGGACGGTACCGACATCGAGCTGGAGTTCGATGAGACCGCCTTCCTGCCGGGCGGGGCCTATCTGTTCTCGGCCATCCTGGACAGGTTCTTTGCCAGCTTCGCCGCCGCCAACAGCTTCACCCGCCTGACCGCACGGTCGCGCCAACGCCAACAGGAGATCGCCGCATGGATGCCCCGGATCGGCCTGCGCCCGCTGGTGTAAGCAATACGCTGTACCAGGCGCCGGGCGATTTCGACCTGCATCAGGCCGTGCGCCTGCTCTGCTTGATGGAGGGAACCAGGGGCCGGCGCCTGGGCGATCCCCTGCCCTTGCGTTTCAGCACGACAGGCAGCCCCGCCTACCAGCCCAACGACATCGCCGCCCTGCACCGGCCGACCGCCGCCAACCCCGTGCCGGAGATCGTGACGGATGTGGTCGCGCTGACGGGTCCGCAAGGTGTCCTGCCGGCGCTGTACAGCGATGCCCAGATGCGTGCCGCGCGGGCCGGATCCGACGACGACGAAGTCTCCCTGCACGGCTTCCTCGACCTGTTCGGCCAGCGCCTTGCCGAGTTGCACCACGCCGCCTGGGAAAAGACGGCATTCGCCGTGCGTGAGGAACGGGATGATCCCGATGGGACCGGGGCGATCCTGGACAGCCTTATCGGGCTGGCCACTCCCGGGCTCGCCGGCATGCTGGCGGACGGGGGGATCGACAGTATCGGCTTGCGCGCCCTGGCGGCACTGCTGAACCGGTCCATCCGCGGCAGTACCGGCTTCGCCGATCTGCTGTCCGACCTGCTGGACACGCCGGTGGAGGTCGTTCCCCTGCTGGGGCGGCTTCGCCCCCTGCCCGATGACAGTCGCGCCCAACTGGGCGGTCAGGCACCACTGGGCGATGGCGCCATGCTGGGCGATACGGTCTGGGACGTGTCCAGCGCCGTGATGGTGAGGGTGGGTCCTGTCGGGACAGCGCTGGCGGCCCGGCTGCTGGAACCGATGGCGGGCGGGGCCCCGCCCCGGCTCCGGCGCGGCTTGGGGCGGTTGGCGGAGTATTACTTCGCCGGATCGGTTGCGGTTCGGCTGGAAGTGATCCTGGCACCGGGTGTCCGCCCGCCCCTGGCACTTGCCCCGCACGCAGGAAATGGCCGCGGCCAGGAGCTGATGCCCCGTCTGGGGTCGACCGCCTGGCTGGACGGACCAGGTGAGGACCGGACCGGCATGTGGCTTTGATGAGCCACCCTGGTCATTCCAGCCGATGGCAGCGCGCCAACGGTCAGGGCCGATCCGGGCACCGGGCGCCTTCCAGCACCCAGTATTCCTGGCGGCCGACATGGCTGGTGCGGATACTGGCCTCCAGTCGGTAACCGTCGGCGACCATCCTGTCGTCCACCATCCGGTCCACGATCACAGGCGCCCCGACAAGGACCGCGCAGCAGAGCAGCGCCACCGCGCCGCCTACCCGGCGGACCGTGATCCGCCGGCCGAATCCCGCAAGCAGGGTTCCGGCAACGATCCCGGGAACCAGAAGCGCCCCGGGTGCCCAGAACAGCCCGGTGCTATAGGTGATGCAGGCGTCCCCTGCCCACCGACCCGACAGCAGATCGGCCAAATCCCCCATCGCCAAGAGGGCGGTGATGACGATCAGGACCACGACCAGCGCCATTCCGGCCAGTGCCGCCCGCGCCTGCCGCCGGTCCGGCCCCGGCCCGGGCGACCGATGACGGGTCACCGCAACCTCCATCCCCGCCAGTTACCCTGGATTGCATTCTTTATCAGTTGCTCCTCATGCATCCAGTACTGCCGTTGGATCTGGTTCGCAGAGGACTTTGCCTTCTGCATCTGCTGGTCGATGTCAGCGGAAAGGTCCCGGAACGCATCCGCAATGATCTCCTGGAGCTTCTTGTCATCCACCACCGCGTCGACCAGGGCGGAAACAGCCAGTCCGACCGCGATTCCGGCAATGGCGGGCAGAGCCACCAAGCCGGTTGTTGCCAACCCGGCGACAACAAGGGCGGTGGCGACCGTGGGCAGCACCGCCTTCAGTAGCTCCACCGCCACGGCTGACCCCGCGGCGACAAAGTCCGGATCGTCCTTCAGCAGCTCGGTCGCGATCTCCCAGCCGACATGGACAATCAATGTCAGCTTCAGCCCCTTCCCCAGTTCCTTGACAGTATACGTGGTAACGCTGCCTGCCTCCGCCAGACGGGCCGCAGCGATATGGGCAACCCGGGCATGGGAGGTGCGATAGCGGGTCCCGAGGACAAACTTCCGCTTCCAAGATGTACCTTTGAATATTATATAAGATTGTCCTTTATAAGTTCCGACACGGGCACTCCCGCCAAGACCGAAATCCTTAAGCAGTTTGTAGACCTTTTGAACGTCACCTGCATGCTCGAACGATTTCGTGATTTTGTCGCCGTATTCCTCATCCACCATGGCAAGGAAGTCCTTGGCGGAAAGGATGGTGACCTGATTTCCATCCTCTTCTGCGGCAGGAGCAGAATCCATCGGATCACCGCTCCGACAGGGTCTTGACAAGCTTGATCCGCGCCTCCTGCCCGGCCAGTTCCGGACAGAAAAGCTGGATGTTGCCGCCCTGGTCGATCAACTTCCAATAGGCATCGTCCTGATCCACCTCGAAATAGGTATAGCGGTTGGACCGCTGCGGAAGCTGCTCCGGTGGATAGGGGCAGAAGCGCAGTTCCAGGCCCCGCAGACGGCGGTCGATCAGATCCTGCATCTCGTTGCGCGGACCGATCTTCCGGTCGGACAGGCGCTGACGAACGGCCTCCGTGCCAAGTGTGCTTTCGACGACCAGGAAGAACTTCGGAAGGCGCCCGCCCAGGAAGTCGTGGTCGATATCCGCGCCCCAGGTGGATTGGCCGTCGAAGGCCAGTTCGATGGCCATGCCGGGCCCCAGCGACAACTTGTCCAGCAGCATGTCCAGCCGGGCGATCGCCCGGACCATGCGGGGCCCGATGTCATCCTGGTCATAAGGCTGTATCGGTTCCCTCTCCTGACTGCCGTCACCGGCGGGAACATGCCCAAGATAGCTGACATCGGCGGAGAAGGCGGAGAGGTCGGCAACCGCTTGGCGGAGGATGAAGTAGACATCCGCCGGATGCACCTGCCGCCGCTCCACCATCTGCTTCAGCGCGGAGGCATGGCGGTGCAGGGCCCCCAGAACCAGGAACAGGGTGACATCCTGGGCCGTTCCGACTTCCATCGCCAGGCCGCGGTCGCGCTTCATGCCTGTGAAGCGTCCGATATGGTCCAGCAACACATCCGTGGCTGATTCCAGCCTTTTCAGCAACGGCGGTACGGCCGCCACGGTGAGGCAGGGCGGCACATAGGCTTCATCCAGGATGAAGCGATCCCCGTCCGGCTTCAGCCGGGCCAGTTGCAGCACCTCATACCCGCCCCGCAATTCGTTCAGCCGCCGGGGCCCCTCCCCCCCCTCCGGCACGACGGCGATCTGGCAGAAATGCATAAGGGTCGCGATCCCGGCACTGCCGGTGCGGTCCGGATCGAAGCGGTCGGCGATCTGCCGCTCATCCTCCACATACCGCCTGTCGACAATTTCCCCGCCGGCGAGCTGTTCCGGTGTCGCGATCGGGTTCGCGCCGGCTCGCTCCCGGGCAAGCAGGAGATATGCCCCGGCCGGGCCGACAGCCGGGGACAGCGTGAAGCCCGCCGTTCGTATGACGGCGTTGCATCCCGCCTCCGCCGCCGTGCCGCCGCGAAGGAAGGTTCCATCCCGGGTGACCGCGGTCAGGCGCATCACGTCGATCCGGCTTTGGGGCACACCGTCCCGCTGGATAGCCAGATCAAGGACACCCCAGCCGAAGGGCTGCCCCGCCTGCCAGACGGCGGCCACGGCACTGTCCAGCAGCCGGTCCTGCTCCTGGAAGTGCTGCGGCGTGAGGAACAGGCCCTGGGACCAAAGGATGCGGCTGTTCAGGTACATGGGCGATATCCATGGTCGGAGGGGCGAAGGGGCGCGGTGCGTCAGTCGATCCGGATGATTTCGACCCGCCGGTTGACACCGGCGTCCGGCTGTGACGGATCAGCCAGTTGGCTTTCCCCCATGCCTTGCGTTTCCAGGCGCGTGGGATCAATGCTGAACCGGTTGACGAGATAGCCGGCCACCGTGGTCGCCCGGTCCAGGGAGAGCTTCAGATTGAAGGCATCCTCCCCGACCGAATCGGTATGACCGATGATCCTGATCCGGGCAGTCTTCAATTGCTCTGACTTGAGGCTGTGACCCAGTTCGTCGGCGATTGTTTCGCCCTGGGGGGTGAGCGTAGCGCTGCCCCGATCAAAGGTGATCTTTTCGGTCGAAATGCTGGGAGCGGCGATCGCCGCTCCTGCCATGGGCACAACCCGGGTCTTGATGCCGCGGGTCTTCGGCTCTGTCTGTCCTTCCGCCGGCGCCGGCTTTGTCAGGGCGCGGATGAAGTCATCCCGCGACTGGGCGGCCGCTCCCGTCGACCCCAGGGATAAGGCGACCATGAGAAAAAGCGCCGAAAAGAAAGCGCTGTGGCGGCAGGCTCCCGGATGCATCGTCATAGCCATTCTCCCCTTTCGAGCGATCGGCATCACCGGCCGCCGCCGGTCAAGCCGCCGGCTTGGGCATCGACAACGGTGATCTCCAGATGATTGCTGCGGACAGCAGTCGGATTGCTGCTGTTACCGGGCGCCGCCAGTCCCTCGCGCAGGCGCTGCAAGGTATCTGCGATACCGATCGGGGTGAATCGGCTGTCGAACAGGGGCGCAGGGCTGGCGATGGCAACGATCATGCCCGGCCCGGGAGGACCGACGACCTGCCAGCCATGGACCTTGTCCGTGATCTCCTCCACCGGCCGCCCGATGCGGATCGTCTGACCCCGCTGCAGACGGTCATCGGGATGGATCGCCGACGGCAACAGCGGCACGATGTAGCTGGGATGGACGTACAGGACCGTCAGGGTGCCGCCGAACGCCTCCGTCATGCGGATATCCATGTACAGGGCGTCACCAATGGGGTAGCGCCCGTTCGGGCTGCTGAGCGAGATCGCGGGCGCCACCTCGGTCGATGTCGACGCCTCCAGAATATCGATCACATCGCAGAAGGGACGGACCATCTGCCGCACCCCCTGCTGGTCAACGGAAGCGATCCCCTCGGCCCGGATGGCGTCGATGCGCGCCCTCAGTTCCGCGTCATCGGCATAGCGACCGGAAAGGGCGACACCGGCCCCATCGGCCGTGGCTGCCACGCTGAGCCGCGAGCAGGGCAGGCCGGCAAGGATCCGTTCGGCGACTGCGACAGGGGAGACCGTCACCTCAGGTTTCGGCACCGGGGTCGGCGCCAACATCCAAGCCGCCACCCCGCCCGCGACCAGAAGGACTGCTGCCGCAATCCCCCCCAGGATCTTCCATGGAAATTCCTTCGGAACCTGGACAGGGGGAGCCGCCGGAACCGTGTAGGGCTGCGGGGTCAGCTTCTCCCCCCCGTCCTTGCCGTCAAGCAGACGCTTCAGGGGCAGTGGTTCGGGGGACAAGCGCCGGGCGAGAGCGTCGGCGTGGTTCACGGCCTTGCGCCGATTCTCCAGTGCCAGGTTGCGGGGCATGTTCTCATGAAGGCGGCCGCGGAAACCGAGGCCCATGATCATCAGGCACAGTTCGCGCAGTTCGGTGTCGCGCTCACTCAGGCGTTCCAGGCGGTCGAAGAAATGATCCCCCGCGATGCGGGTCTTATACAGACGGTACTGGAGCGGTTCGTTCCCGCACCACCATTCCGGGAAGCGGGGGAACATATCATCAATGAAGGCCACGACGGCATAGGCCGCCTGCTCGAGATCGGAGTCACTGCGTCCCGCCGCCTTCCCCTCCGAAATGGCGTCGCGGATCAAGGCCGTCATCTCCTCAATCACAGAATCCGCCGAGGGTACCGGTTGACGTGCCGCGAGATCGGTCAGTATGGACAGTCCACGCAGAAGCGCCGGCGTGAACAGATGGATGAGACGCTGTTCTTTCATCGGGCGGTCGGAGCCTTGTCGTTGGACATGGGTCGCATCATGGCTGCACCAACCCAGCGTCCTGGGGCAGGAAGCGGTCGAAGATGTCGCGCGTCAGCCGGGGGCCGCCCACGGCTTCGGGGGCTGCGAAGAACAGGCTGCGCCAATGGATCCGATGCCCATAGGCATCGCTGCCCAGCAGACGCTCGGCAACGGGGAGCAGATGGGGAACCAATGCCCGCAGCGATTCCGGGAAAGCGAAGACACCCGCCCGATCAAGATCGGCCTCCAGGTCGGCCAGCATTCCGAGCCGGATCTGTTCCAATCGGACCAGGATCTGGTCCAGGAAGCCCCCCAGCACCGGTTCCGCATGGTCGATCTGCACTGGGGTCGCCGCCACATGCCCGATGACCTGCCCCCCGACAGCCGAAAGCGGCGCCATGAAGCCACCGAAACCGGGAAGTCCCGCCAACCCTGTCACAATCAGGTGCACCGGGAAGTCGGCACGCAGGGAGCGGTAGCATTCGTTGATGACCGCGCGCATGCGTTGGGCCTGGATCTGGACCGTTCCGGACATGAGGTCGGACACCGACAGCGTCACGACTATGCCGTTGAGGGGCAAGCGGGGACGGAGCTTCACCAACTGCCCCAACGCGGTCTCCAGCCCCACCCAACCTTCCCGATCCTCGTCCTTCAGGCGGACCAGACCCGGACCCGGCGCGATCGCCGCGATCTTCTGCATCGGCCACCAAGCCCAACTCCGCGGGTCGGGATCGGGACGGGGGACCGTGTCGTGCTCCCCCAGTCCTGACTCGAGCAGATCACGCACGGTGGCCTCCTGACCCAGCACCAGATACCAGGGTCGGGAATACAGGGCCTCGTGCCGGGATAGCCCCGGAACCGATGTCAGCTTGGTCAGCGCCCCTTCCGAGGAGGCGCGGAGCCGATCCGCCAGGGACGCACCCGCCGGTGCATCGCGGATGGCGGAGGGAACGGCGGTGGCCCGGATAATGGTCGAGCGGTTGGGCCGTACGTCCCGGTCCGCTTCTGTCGTATCTGCCTCGTCCTGGATCATGTCCATCCGCCGTCGTGTCGCTGCAACCAAGGGAACCAGGGCATCAGCGGGCGTTCTTCGCGTCCAGCTGGCCGGAGAGCGACAGGGAGATGTCCGCTCCCTTGAACTTCAGATGCGGCTGGATCTGCACGTCGAAGCGATAGAAGCCGGGCTTCCCTTCCATCTCGACCACGGTCACCTTGGCGTCCTTCAGCGGACGTTCACGCAGCAGCTTCTCGTCGGTCGTGCTGCTTTTGATGACGAAGCCGCGGACCCAGGTCTGGACGAAATCCTCCAGCTTGGTCCGGTCGGCATGGCTGCCGATGTACTGGCGCATCATCAGCTTCAGGTAATGGGAGATCCGAGTGATGATGAAGGTGTAGGGAAGGTGCGCGGCCAAAGCATGGTTGGTCTTGCGGTCGATCGCATCCGCATCCTGTCCGTAATCCCCCGGCTTATGCACCGACTGACCGGAGAAGAACGTCGCGGTATCGCTTTCGCGGCGCATGACCAGGCCCATGAAGCCCAGCTCGGCCAGCGTGTATTCCTGGTTGTCATTCAAATAGATCTCAGTGGGGCACATGTACTCATCGATTCCGTCCGCGTTCAGATAGCGGTGGATCGGCAGATGCTCGACCGACCCGCCGGAGGTCGGGCCGACGATTTCCGTGCACCACCGGGTCCGGACGAAGCTGCGTGACAGGCAGGCACCGACGGCGAAGGCGGAGTTGCCCCACAGGTAGCCCTTGGTGTCCACTCCCGCTGCTTCGGTATAGTCGAACAGCTTGGAACGCTTGTTCTCCGGACCATAGGGCGCCCGCAGAAGGAAGCGCGGAAGGGTCAGCCCAACGTAGCGGGAATTCGGATGCTCGCGGAAAGCATTCCAGGCGGCGAACCGGTTCCGATCCTCACCCAGCTTCGCCATGATGTTCTCGGCGTGGTTCGGCAGTTCCGCCATGTCCTTCAGACCAAGGAGCTTCGGGGCTGCCGCTGCGATCATCGGGGCGTGGGATGCACTGGCGACCGCTGCAAGGCCACGCAGCAGCCGCATATCGGAATTTGTCGGCTCGAACGCGTAATTGGCGACGATGGCGCCATAAGGCTTGCCGCCGTCCGTTCCCATGGCCGCCGAATAGACATGGTGCAGGAAACCAGACTTCTCCGGCCCCTGGTCCTGGAGATCGAAATCGAGATCGCTTTTGGAGGCGTTGAGGACGCTGACCTCGACATTCTTGTCCAGCGGCGCCCGGTCCACCAGGTACTTCAGCGAGCGCCAGGCTCCTTCCATCTCCTGGAACTTCTCATGATGCATGACCTGGTCGAGCTGGCGGCTGATTTCCTCGTCAAGCTGCCGGATGGCCGCGTCGATCAGACTTGTATTGACCCGGTCCTCCCCCAGGACAAAGGTATTGTCCGCGATCTGGCGCAGGGCCTGGGCAATGACGGCCTTGATGCCGGTCTCGACGCTCCGGCGGTGCTCAGATTGGCCCGGCTGACCATCGCCGGTCTGCTCGATCACCTGATCCAGCAGGGAGGACAGGTCGATAGCCGCTACATCGGGGGCCGGGGCGGGAGAGGCGTCGGTATTGGGCAGTTCGGTCATGGTCGTCTCCTGCGTCGGGCGCTAGGGGCGTTATCTGCGGGTAAGGCGGGGGTCAGTCCTTGGCGACGATGCCGAGTTCACGCATCAGCGCGCTCCGCTTCTCCGTATCGTCGATGATCGCCTGCAGTTCCCGGCGGAACCCGGCCTTGGTTCCCATGGGTCCCTTCAGGGACACCAGGGCGTCACGCAGCTTCAGAGCCTCATCCAGGGCTGGAATCTGACGCCGCATCTGCTCGATGACCTGGTCGGGCTCGAAATCGGCGAGGCTGCGGGCCTTCACCGTGACATTTGCTTCCCCTTTGCCGCCACCGATCGTCATCGGAACGTTCAGGTTCATTTCGACCCGGTGGGCCGCCATGACGGTATCGAAATTGGCGCGGCTGACCGACTGCATCTTGCGGTCGGCGATGGTGGTGTCGTCGTCACGGCCCGCGAAATCGCCGATCACGGCAAGTCGCAGGGGCAGCTCCGGCATCTGCCGGGATGCACCGTCCAGCGTATAGCTGATGTTGATGCGCCCGTTGGGGGCTGTCTGCGGCGTCATGTCCATGGTGGGGTTGCTCCAGGCTCGATCGGGGTCGCGGAGGGAAGAAAAAGGTCAGTTGGTACGTGACAGGTCGACGGGCGCTTTCAGGGTCGCGCCAGGGTCAAGACCGGACAGGCGGCGGTGGTAGTCGATAGCTCGCTGCTGGCGGGCCAGGGTCAGCAGGTTCGGATAGCTGTGATCGCCCCATTCCGCGGCACGCTTGGCCGCAGCGGCCAGATCGGCCCTGGCCCGGTCGTACAGGGACAGAACCTGCTGAATGGCCGTGGCGGTCAGCTCCGGTTCCCAATCATCCAAACCGCGCCGATCCAGCTCATCCAGCAGCGACTCCAGCACGCCTACCGCCAGATCGATCAAGCCCGCTCCAACGGCGACCGCGGCAAGATCCATCCGGGCCCGAAGACGATCGCGCCCGCCCCGCGCCGCCTGGGCTGCATGGTGCAGCAGGGCCAAAGCCCCTTCCCGGTCATCCTGGGCAAGGGCGGCCCGCGCCGCATCCAGGGCTGGGTTGACATAGCCACCATCCCCGCCGCCGGTCAGTTCGGTTGCGATCCAGCGTCGCGCCTCCGGTCCGGCCACCGGGCCGCCGTCGGCGAATTCCGCTGTCGGCAGGTGGGGGAAGCGGCGGACCAGGGTCATGGTCGCCCCGTCGACCATCGCCTTGGCCTGGGCGAATTCCGCCCCCAGGCGACCCAGGATGCCAGCCACCGCATGGTGATGATCCAGCCAGAACGGAACGGACACCATCTCTCGTTCACATTGCAGCAGCAGCTGCAGGGTGTTCGCGGGACTGCGCTTGTCATAGTCATCGACGAGCACCCGAAGCGCGGATCGATGCTCCGCCGACGGGGTAACGGGCGCCAGCAGCCGCGAGGATCCGTCCAGCTGCGGCATCTGCGGGAAGGTCAACATGCCGGCCACACGGAACAAGGCGAAGGCATGGGCATCGACACCCTCCTTCTGAACCAGCGTCTCGTTGATGAACCCGATCAACATCGTCTTCAAAGCCGACAGGCTGCCAGGCCGGGCCAAGGTGGCGGCCTTGCCCGTGGGCTGGCTCTCGGCCGTCGGCCCTACGCCCGCCTGCGATACCGGCTCCGCCGCCATGCGCGTCGTCTGGATCCCTACGTGGGTGGGCGGCCGATCCTCAGGCAGGGGAACCCGCGACAAGGCTTCCCGCAGCAGCGCCGACAGCCGTTCCAGTGCCGCTGCCAGGCTGAGCAGGCGCCGCGACCGGACCGTTGGGTCCGATCCCTTGATCACCTTGGCCGCCGTCTCCAGGTTCTCCCCGATCCGCCGGACCGTCAGGATCGCCTGACCAGCTGACAGGAGCTTGGGCTGGGTCAGACGGCGTAGGGCCAGCTCGCTTGCATCGATCATACGGCCGACCGGATAGGTGCGGTCGTCCAGAGCAGCCGGGTAAACCTGCCCCCAGTGATGCACGCACAGCTTTCGGTACAGGTCGGATGCCGCTAGAAATTGCGGAAGGTCGACACAAGCTGCAGCCATAAGACCAACCCCGGCGACCCGCAGATCACGGGATTTGGTCAGGACCACCTCCTGCGCGCGGTGGGCGATGCCGGACCAGTCCGGTGGGTTCTGATCAAGTTCACTCATCCCGTCGATAAGGGCGGTCGTCTGCCCCCACCAGGAAAGGTCGTCATCCTCGGCATCCGCCGGGAGATCCAGGTCCAGGCCGGCGAACCCACCGGACAGGGGGGGAAGAGGTCCATCCGCATCCGCCGGCTTGTCGGCAGCAAGCCCGTGCGCATTCCCCGGCGCGGGTTCGGGGGCTGGGGCCGGGGGCGGTGCCGGCCCCACGTCCGGCTCGGGAACAGCGGGCAGGTCGGGGAGCAACGACCTGATTTGTGCCATGAGCCGGGCGATGTGTTCCGGCAGGGTGCGCCCACCCGCCTGTTCGAGGATCCGGCGAACCGCATCAAGGTCCACAAGGGCCTGCGCAAGGCGGCGAGCCGCTTCTTCATCCTGCTTCTGCGACTTCCAGCGATGGGCAAGGAAATCCGGGACCAGGTCCCGGACCGTCGCCCAGTGCTGACCCCGTCTGCGATCCTCGACGGGAAGCAACTCAACCTTATCCGCGGTGCAAAGGCCGTTCAGTATGGCGACTCCCAGCAGGAACCCGCTGACCCCCTCCGCTGCCGTCAGGGCGACCAAAAGCCGCCCGCAGGTGGGAAGGTGCTTGGCCTCCCGGCTCAACAGGTCTATGGCCGCCGACGCCACGGCAAACCAATCCTCCGCCCGCATGGATTGGGCCGCGATCTCCCACACGTCATCCAGCGCCAGCAGTGCCGCATCCAGGCGGTCTCCCTGACCGGGATCGGCTGAACCAGGGGATACGGGGGCGAGCGCCAAGGACAGACGGGAATCGATCGGCATCGGTCAGGACCAGGATGGGCGGGACGATAACGGGATCGGTGGTGTACCGACGGGGCAGCCACCCATGGACCGGTGCCGCCCCATCAGGATCCGTCAGGGATCAGTTATCCCAGTCGTCGACTTCCATCGTGCCGGTGATCAGGTGGTGCCAGGTGATCCGCCGATAGGCGATGCTCACAGCCTCCATATGCCCCATGAAGGACAGGGAAGGATCAAGGCAGTTCGGCATATAAGTGCGCATGCCGGTGATGGTGCAGCGCTCGGCCTTGATCTCGTAATACTTCTCCTCGATGCCGGCCGGGCTGGTCCGCCACCACTCGATCTTCACCGTCCGCAATTCCTCCCCCTTCGCCAGCATGGCGTAAAGGTCGGGGGAGGTCTTGTCGAAGATCTTGTGGATGGTGAACCCACGGTGCACACGCCGGCCGACCGGCTGCCCGGTCTGCGGATCGCGCGGCAGGGCGATCTCGCACTCGAACTGCTGCACCTGGATGCGGTCGATCTGGCTCGCCTTGCTGAAGCGACCGACACTGTCCTCGCTCATCGCACCGGTCGTGACCTCGCCCTTCTGGACGGCGATGATGCTCATATAGGCGGGTGACGGCATATCATCTCCTTAAGTGGCGTGTGACGGATAGATTCCTGAAAGCGATTAAGGGAGCTATAACCTCTTGCAAAGCCACTATTGCGTCAAGTATTTATATGTTCCAAGATTATTTCAGATGGCATTAAAGAATATGGGACGACCCGCTGCGCGCAAGGGCGATTTCCATGTCTGTCCCCGCTGGACGGGAAAGGTTCCGCATGTGGGCGGGCCCATCCTGCAGGGATCGCCCAAGACCCTGGTCAACAACCGCCCCGCCGCCCGGGTGGGGGACCTGGCCTTCTGCATCGGGCCGGTGGACCGGGTTGCCACCGGATCGTCCACCGTGCTGATCGACAACCGTCGCGCGGCCCGCTTCGGCGACCGCTCCGCCCATGGGGGCTGGATCGTCCAGGGGTCCGGCACGGTCATCATCGGGTAAGCAGTCGATATTCCGCGATCCAGTCCCGCTATCCGCATCAGCGCGCCGCCGAATAGACGCCGTGAATGGTAATCTGGTGCATACCCACCGCCAACGTTGCAGCCAGGGCTTCACCCAATTCCCGCGCCGCCGGACGGCCGGATAAGGATGCTACCGCCGCATGCAGGGCGGGCAACGGCAGTTCGCTGGCGATGACAATGAAGTGATCGGCGCCGAAGGGCGCACCTACCTTCATCGGCACGTCGAAAGCCCGCTCCAGCGGAACGGCGATCGGGTCCTGGAAGCCGTTACCGGTCAGGGGATAGACAAGATTCACCGTGCCGTCCGCAGCAAGATTCAGGACCGTCAGGTGCTGATACCGGCGTTCCCCCACCTGAAGGGAGACGATGTCGCCTTCATAATGGGTTCCATTGCCGGGGCTGAGGGTGACCGGCATGCCTTGGCCGATGGCCACAGCCCCTATGGCCCGGACCAGGCGCCATTTCTCCACCACGTTCTGCGCCCAGACCGGATCCACGGCCCGCGCCGGCACCGTCTGGTCGGGGGCGGTGGCGACAACATCCCCCAAGGGGCTGATGAACTGTCCCCGAGCAGTGTCCAGGATCAGGTCCGGCTTCCGGTCCGCCGCCGGTACAACCCCGGAAAGGGAAGCGGTCGGATCCTGCATGCCCGGTGCCATGATCACCTGCAACAGGAAGGGCGCCCCGCCCTGGGCCGTCGCCGCAGTCGGGGGACGCGGCACCGCCCCGGCGTTGAGAGGCCCGCCGGACATGGATCCCAGGGCCGTCGCCGCAGATGTGATCGCACCGGCCAGGGATTGAGCGAGCGGTGGAGGGGAGACCGGCGCCGGGAACACCGCCTGCTGGATGCCGCGGCGGCCGCTGATGGCGGGTGTCTGCTGGCCCTCCACCTTGAGACGGACCGTATCGGTGACAAATCGGACAAGTTCCTGCTCGGAGGTGAGACCATCACGGTCGGCATCCGCCTGACCTTCGATCGCCCGGGCCACCGACCAGCTCAAGGCACCGCGGGCATCCCCGCCGATCGTAACCTCCGGCACCTGCAGATGGTCGTCCACGGCCGCCAGAAGGATCAGGTGCTCGGTATCATAGGCTTCCGTCCTGCCATCCAGGGGCACGATGGGGGTCAGGGTATCGGTCTGCATCCTGGCCGCGGCCGCGACCCGCGTCTTGCGTTTGCCCGCCCGGCGATCGAAGACCCTGGTAACTGTTCCGGAATGGCAGGAATCGGCAACCATGACGACCGTCAGATGACGGCTTTCGAAGATCAGTTGGCTGATCTCGTCATCGACGATCCGCTGCGCCGTCGACTGACCATCGAAGTCGAAACCGTGCATGACGAACATCTCGTCCATACCGTCGGCTTCACTGCCAGGAACTTTCTCCTTCAGTTGGATGCCGTGGCCAGCGAAGCTGACCACCAGCACATCACCGGGGGCCGCCTTGGCCGCAAGACGGCGCCAGTTATCCATCATCGCCTCTCGGGTGGCGGCACCATCGACCAGCAGAACGACCTCGGCAGCACCGGCCTGTTCCAGGGCGCGGCCGATATCCCGGGCGTCGTTGACGGCCCCGTCCAAGGGGCCGATATGCGGCAGATAATCATTTATGCCGACGGCAAGGCCCCAAAGCCGCGGTCCCTGGGGCTGGGTCGGCCGCGCCGCCCAGGCTGATGAAATCAGGGCCCAGGAGAGAAATAATCCAAGGACACCACAGATGAGACGCCGGGCGGGCAATCTAATGGGTCGGGACTGGCTCATCCTTCACCATCCAGCATCAGTGCGAAGTCACCGTCCGCCGCCAGGTCGATCCGCAGCCGGCCGACGGGCTGGGCGGCGCACAGACGGTCAAGGATGGCAGCGGAGATGCGGGGCAGCAGAGTACGGTTGACGATGTGATCGATGTTCCGGGCACCCGCATCCACCTCCGTACACCGGTCGGAGATCGCGCCCACAACGGCGTCGGTATAGTGGAAGCGAATGCGCTGGCCGTCCTGCAGGCGGCGACCGACACGGTCCAGCTTCAGCCGGACGATGGACTCCAACGCCTCTCCCTTCAGCGGGAAGAACGGGACAACCTGCATCCGGGCAAGCAGGGCCGGTTTGAAATGGCGGGTCAGGGCGGGCCGAATGGCCTCCGCCAGGGCGGCGGCGGTGGGCCGGGGGTCGCTCAGCCCAAGGCTGGTGACAATGTCCGTCGCGAGGTTGGATGTCAGGAAGATGACGGTGTTCCGGAAGTCGATGACCCGCCCCTCTCCATCGGACAAGGTTCCCTTGTCGAAGACCTGGTAGAACAGGTTCAGGACCTCCAGATCGGCCTTTTCCACCTCATCAAGCAGCACGACGGAATAGGGGCGCTGTCGCACCGCCTCGGTCAATACCCCGCCCTCGCCGAATCCGACATAGCCCGGGGGGGAGCCGACCAGTCGAGAAATCGTGTGCTTCTCCTGGAACTCCGACATGTTGATGGAGATCAGGAACCGCTCGCCGCCGAACAGGAGATCGGCCACCGTGGTCGCCATCTCCGTCTTGCCGACGCCGGAACTGCCCACCAGCAGGAACACACCCATGGGGGCGGACGGATTGCCGAGACCGACCTTGGCGGCACGGATCCCTTCATCAATGACGTTGATCGCCTCATCCTGGCCTTTGATCCGGGCCCTCAGATTATCGGCCAGCCTTGCCACCCCCGCCATTTCGTCGCGGAGCAATCGACCGGCGGGAATTCCGGTCCAGTCACCGATGACTTGACCCACGACATCCGGACCCACATCGGGGAAGACCAGGGAACCCGTGTCAACCCCGGTACCCCGGGTCGCGTCAAGGGCCAGAACAGCCTGCTGTACCGCACCTGTCAGATCCTCGACCGCCGCCCGGTCCCCTGCCTCCCCCGCCGCCTGCAGGCGCCGCCGGAGGTGGACCAGGTTGTCCACCCCTGCCCGCTCCGCCTCCCACCTGGTGGTCAGTGCCGCAATCTCTTCCCCAAGGGCGGTCAGGCGGTCTGCGATGGCGGCCAGGCGCTCGGTCGGATCGGCCAGGCCGGCGGAGCGGTCCCGGATCAGGGCATCACGTTCCCGGACCAGTTCCGCCCCCTCACGTTCCCGCTGCTCCAGCGCCGAAGGCTTGGTGGACTGGGATAGACGGACCCGGGCGCAGGCCGTATCCAGCACGTCCACCGCCTTGTCTGGCAGTTGGCGGCCGCTGATATAGCGGGCGGACATCCGGGCCGCAGCGACAATGGCTTCATCCCGGATATAGACTCCATGCGCTGTTTCATAGGCGTCCCGCAGACCCCGGATGATGGTGACCGCATCATCGGGAGACGGTTCATCCAGCTTCACCAGTTGGAACCGGCGCGCCAAGGCCGGGTCCTTTTCAAAATACTTCTTGTATTCCGACCACGTGGTGGCGGCGATGGTCCGCAGTTCGCCGCGGGCAAGGGCAGGTTTCAACAGGTTCGCCGCGTCCGCGGTCCCCGCCTGACCACCCGCCCCGATCAGGGTGTGCGCTTCGTCGATGAACAGGACGATGGGGCGTGCGCTTGCCTTGATCTCCTCGATCACCTGTTTCAGCCTGTTCTCGAACTCACCCTTCACGCTGGCCCCGGCCTGCAGCAGGCCCAGATCGAGCGCGAGAAGATCGGCGGTGCGGAGAAACTCGGGCACATCTCCCTGCACCATCCGCAGTGCCAGTCCTTCGACAACGGCTGTCTTTCCCACACCGGCATCACCGACAGCGATGGGGTTGTTTTTCCGCCGCCGACCAAGGATGTCGACGATCTGACGGATCTCCCGATCGCGCGCAAAGACGGGGTCGATCTTCCCTTCCCGGGCGCGGGCGGTGAAGTTCACGGTGAACCGTGCCAAGGCCCCGCCCGCCTGGGTCCCACCCCCGGCGCTGGGCCCCCCCGCCGCCGTCCCGCCCGCCTGGGCAGGTTCCTCAACCGATGCGGCGATGATGCCGGGCAAGGTCGCCCGCAGCGCCTCATACCGTGTGTCCAGCAGGGTCGCCAGCGGATCGCCGTACCGGTTCCCCGCCAGATAGGCGGCAAGTACTGCCCCGGATCGGATGTCGCCGCCCCCCAGGTCGACGGATGCGATGAGCCAGGCGTTGCGGGCCAGATCGACCAGGGACGGGGCAAGCACCGGGCGTCCGCTGTTCCCGCTGGCAAGCGCATCCAGGGAGGTGCGCAATGCCCGAAGGACCCGGTCGAGGGGAATGCCGAGGTGACGGAGGATATGCTGCACATCCCCGCCCACCTCATCGGCCAGGGCTGCCAGGAAATGGTCGACCGTTACCTCATGGTGGGACCGGGTCACCGCTGAACCGACAGCGGTTTCCAAGGCTCGTCGGCAGAGTGGGTTCAGTTTCGCCAGCAACGACCGCAGTTCGACCATGCCGCCCCCCTACAATCCCCATAAACTTGCAGGCATTGGGAATTGGAAACCATCGAAACCAGTGACAAGTCATATAGCCAATCGGGCCTAGGGACGGCAAGGGCGGGATCGCTGGCGCCGGGGCTTGGCACCGATCTTTCTTCAACGCTTCGTGGCTGACGCGTCCGTCAGTTAATGGAAGGCCAAGCCACGACAAGGCCGACCACGGAAAGTGCAGGACGGCGACCTGCTGGATGCGACGATGGGGATTGTCACCACGAAGGGATTTCGCCCACCCGCATGGAGGACATTGCCGAACGGGCGGGTGTGTCCAAGAGGACCCTATTGTAAAGGCCGAATGAATTTTGGCTCTCCCGCACTGCCTGTCGGGGGCTGCGGCGATGTTCCTGTTATGTACTTATCCACGCCCCGCGATTCCATATCCCTCCACACAAAGTGCGGGAGAGCCAAAATCCATCCGGCACTGACACCTATACCTGCATTTCGCATCCAAGGTGGCGATGTGGCGCTTGCGGCCGTTCACCTTCTTGCCCGCATCAAAGCCACGCGCCGCTGCCGCAGGGGCCTTGACCGACTGGCTGTCGATCACGCCGGCGGTGGGGCTCGCCTCCCGACCGGCGCGCTCTCGGTCGATCATCAGGGCCACATCGTGGATGGTGCGGAACAGCAGGCGGCGCACGAACACGCGGAACCACCAGTAGACCGTCTGCCAAGGCGGAAAGTCCTTCGGCAGCATCCGCCATCCCCCGCCAGAGCGAGCCATGTAGCGGATCGCGTTCAGGACCTCGCGCAGGTGCACATCCCGCTTGCGACCGGTCTTGCCCGGTGGCGGCAACAGCGGCGCGATCCGGGACCATTCCTCATCGGTCAGGTCCGTCGGGTAGCGCTTCGTCTTCTTCTCGATCTCGGCCATCCGGCCACGGTTAGCTCGGGTCCACATCCCGAGCTTGAATCACGCCGCCAAACCGGCTTCAAGCCTTTTCAAACGGACTCTGAGAAACTAGAAGAATGAATATAAGATTTATATGATAACATAAAAAATGATTCAAACACTGGATTGGACGAGGAGCAATCTTTACAACCGCATGTATAGCATGAAAAATCATATAATGGCAAACATAAATTGAAAACAAAGATCATAACATGGCAATATCAGCTTTTGATCATTTCCCCATCCCCCCCACCTTCTCCCTCCGCTCCTTCGTCTCGTCCGCCAGGCACCCGTTCAGCACTGCCGGGTACAGGGTCCCGCCTTCCACCTCTGCCGCTTCGGCCTTGCAGTGGCTGTCGCGGTATCTGATCCAGTCGCGCTGGGCCTGTTTCAGCTTTTCCTGGCGGGCGGGGTCCAGCTTGGCGATGACCTCCTGATAGGTCTGGTTCAGCAGTGTGTCTTCGCGGGTATAGGCATCGGCGGCGCATTGGTTCATGGCGGCCTGGGTCGCGGCGTTGTCGCAGTCATCCGCCAGGGCCGGCGATGCGGGCAGGAAAAGGCCGAGAAGGCCGACCAGTACACGCGCCGTCAGGGCTGCCGGGGCACCCATGGCATCCTCCGCATCAGCAAAAGCCAACTGCCAGCATACGCCGCCGCGGGTCCATGGGCAAACCCCGTCGGGGGTGTGCACGCCCGGCCCCACAACTTAGCCCCCACACCTTTGTCATTACACCTTACGTAGATGTAGGTCAGCTGACGAAATCCCGTTCCCGTTGGGGCCCGCCTACCCTATCCTGCCCCGGTTCCCATCCGCGCAGGAGTGCCGCCGTGATCCCCTTTGCCCCCGGTATCCCATTCCAGTTCCTGTGGAATGACGGGCGGGTCGTCATGTCGCGGGAGGCACCGGTGGCGGGGGCCAATGTCCTGCTGAGCAAATAGCCGCCCCGGCCCAATGTGGGCTTGAATGTCTGGGTGCAGAAGCGGCCGGGCGGGCGGATCTATCTGGTGGATACGGGGGGCCACGCCACCAATTTCTGCCTGGATGTGACCCTGCCCGGACAGCAGGAGGCGGACGGTGTCTTCCACAACGCCAATGGCTGCCTGGTCTACCTGAACACGGATATCCCCCAGCGGCAGACCCAGTTGTGGCAGATCGATCCCCATGGGGACGGGACCTATATCCTGCGCAACACGGGCCTGAGCCTGTCCATCCAGTATGGCCTCGGCGCGGGCCCCTATGTGTTGGATTCCGGCGGCAACAACAAGCAGGGCGGATCGGCGAAGGTCTGGCAGCTGCAACAGGGCAATCGCAACCAATACTGGACATTGCAGACCTGATGGCAGACCTGATGCCGGCGCTCGCGGCCTTCCCACCCCCGGTCGAGGACAACCTGCGCATCCTGGAGCAGGAGCTGGACTGGTTCGGCGCCTGGCTGCGGGCGCAGCTGGAAAGCTATCTGTCCGCGGAGCCGGACGCGGATGTGATCCGGTCCCTGCCGCCGCCCGATCTTGCCCCCGACGGATCGGCCCTGGGGCGGCTGGTGCATGACTGGGTCCTGGGCCTGGCGGAACGGATCGCCATCGCCCTGACGCTGGCACCCCATCTGAGGCCGGACCTGCTGGACATGCTGCTGCTGACCAGCAGCCAGACCGGCCGGGTGATCACGGAATTCGGCGGCGTGACGGAGGGGAACCACCGCGGCTTCCTGCCCAGCGGGCAGACCCTGGCCTTCCTGCTGTCCGCCTGCCACCGCCCGGACCGGCGGGACTTCCACCGCCTGATGCGCGAACAGGTGCTGTGGCTGGAGGGGGAGAATGACCGCCTGCCCCGGATCGCCAACCCGCTGCGCCTGTCCGAGGCCTGGCTGCACTACTTGGTCACCGGTGAACCGGCCCGGCCGGAAACGGAGCAGGATTTCCCCGCCCGCCCCATCACCTGCGCCCAGGCCTGGGGCGATCTGATCCTGGATCCCCAGTCGATGGCCCAGTTGAACGAAATCCGCCCGTGGTTGCGCCACGGGGCGGAGGTGATGAGCACCTATCGCCTGGCGGGCAAGGTGAAGCCCGGGTACCGCGCCCTGTTCTTTGGCCCGCCCAGCGCGTGGCCCAGTCCCGCCAAGGTACGACCGTGCAGGGTGCGACCATGCAGGCCCTGGCCTATGCCCAGGGCAGCGACATCCATCTGGCCGGCGGCCAGGAGAGCCACCTTCCCCATGAGGCCTGGCACATCGCGCAGCAGGCCAAGGGCCGGGTCCAGCCGACCAAGAAGGTCAACGGTGTCGCCGTGAACGACAGCCCGTCGCTGGAGCGGGAAGCGGAGGTGACGGGTCACCGCGCCGCCAAGTTCGGCGGCTGACGGCACCCACCCACCCTAGGGCGCACCGTCAGGCGCCCAGCCAGGCACACTGTCAGGCGGCGGTCTGGCTGTGCGACAGGCGTTCCAGATCGCCCTTCATCCCCTGCATCAGCCGGGTCAGGCTGTCGATGGTGCGGCGGCTTTCCTCTGCCGCCTGCTGGGATTCCGCCGCCATCTGGCCCATCATCTGGGACTGTATGTCCAGCTTGTCCTGCAACGTGCCGACGGTTGACTGCAACTGGGCTGCCGCCGCCTGCTGCTGGGACAGGGCGCCTCCCATCTGCCCCACCTGCTGCTGAAGCGCATCGGCCCGGGCCGCCGCAGCCTCCGCCGCGGCCTGGGCCGTCTGCAACGCCGCCTGAAGCGTGGGATCGGGAGCGGGCGGAGCCGGTGGTGGCGCAGGGGCGGCGGGAACGGCAGCGACAAAGGTTCTGGCCACAGCAGGAGCGGGGGTGTCAGGGACCGGTGCCGCTGCCGCGACCGGTGCAGGAGCAGGAGCAGGAGCGGTGGGCGCCGATGCGGGTTCAGCCACGGGACCAGGGGGCGGTGCAGTAGCGGGCAGCGCGGCGTTCGGCAGAATGGCGCTTGGCAGGACGGCAGCGGCCGGTGCCGGCGGTACCGGCGGTGCGGCACCGGCGAGCATCCCCAGCCCGGCCGCGGCCAGCCCGGCGATTGGATCGCTTGCCGCCACAGGCGCTATGGATGGCGCTGCCGGCGCGGTGGTCGGCGCGCCAGGGGCGCTGGCAGGCGTAGCGGCGGCGGCGCTGGTGGGCTGGAGCACCTTTCCCACCACATCGGCCAGAAGGTCGGCATTGGGCAGGTTGCTTCCCCGCAACCAGGTTGTCGCCTGGGCACCGACCTGGGAACGGGCGATGGATACCAGTTCTCCCGCAATCTCCTTCGCTTCCCCCGCCAGGGGGGATAGGGCTTCCGCCGCAGCCGCGGCGCCGGCCGGCGCGGCACCTGCCCCCGCAACGGCAGACGATGCGGCATCGGCACGGCCCCGCCCCTGGACCTGCCGCAATGCGCAGAGAAGCAGACCGCTGAGCACCATCCAGACACCGGCCCAGACGGACAGGTTCTGATCGATCGGCCGCAGGGCGGCGGCCAGGGCGGCACCGGTCAAGGCATCGGCGGGTGCGGCGGCCGACGATGACGGACCCGCAGCGGGCGCCGGGCAGCGGTTGTCGGCATCCTCCTCCGCGTCGCCGGTCTGAACCACGCGGGAGGGGTTACAGGCGAAGGCGGGCGCCGGTGTTGCGGGCGTGGTTGCCACGGCGGGAGGGGCGGCGGCCCCGCCCGCGGGCGGGGTGGACAGGCCGGCGCTGATGGCCAGGAACAGCGATCCCGCGGCAACCAATGTCGCCAGGGCATAATGCCCGTCCAGGATCCGCATCCACAGCGCGCGCTGCGCGGGCCAGGCCGGGCTGCGCCCCAGGAACAGGGGCGGGATGACCGCCGCCAGTATCATCAGCGGCACGGCCATGCCGTTCGCCAGCTCCTGGCGGGTGGCGACGCTGTCCAGGCCCAAGGCGAAGCAGGCCCAGATCCCGAGCCCCATGGGCCAGACCGCCAGCAACGGCAGCCAGTCCACACTGAACCGCTGGGTCGGCGTGCTGAAGAACCCCAGGGGCCGACCGGTCAGCAGCACGCCCACCGCCAGGAACAGGACCGCGATGCCAGCCGTGATGACAAGCCAGCTTTCCGCGATCGGCACCTCCCGCAGCCAGTGGACGACGGTGAAGACCCCGGCATAGAGCGCGGCCACATGGGCGGCCCCCAGTCGGATCAGCAGGGTGGCGATGGCCCCCTGCGCCCCCAGCTTGGCGGCAATGCCGGCTTTGGGCGATGGGCCGGGGGGTGCCGGGGAAGCGGGCGCCGCCGGGGCGCCCGCCGGGGTGACCGCTGCTTGGGCGGGCGGAGCTGCGGGAGACGGCGGAACGGCTGCCGGGGCCGGAACCGGGGCAGCCGGGAATTCCTGGCCGAAGGCGGCAACGGTCATCGTTCCTCCCCGCCGATCCGCTTGATGATGGTGTCATTGATGCGGGCGATGCCTTCCGCCATCGGGGTTCCGCGAAGGCGGATCTCCACCTCCGCATTGGCGTTGCCCCCGCCCTCC
The DNA here is from genome assembly GCA_046045995.1 of Pseudomonadota bacterium. Classification (GTDB taxonomy): domain Bacteria; phylum Pseudomonadota; class Alphaproteobacteria; order Azospirillales; family Azospirillaceae; genus Indioceanicola. The sequence continues at coordinate 71,596 of JBJOKR010000001.1, forward strand.
CCCGCGTTCAGATCGACCATCAGGGTGGCGGCCCCGCCCGTTTCCGTCTTCTCCACCAGCCCTGTGCGCAGGCGGATCACGACCGTGTCCACCGCCACATCCTGATGGTTGGCCAGGGCGAACAGGGGAATGTCGCGCAGGATCGGCGTCCCGTGGGGACCAGGGATGGGGATCTGCACCGCCCGGGGCACCATGCGCCCCGCCTGGGGATCCATGGGGCAATACCGGGCCAGCAGATGTTCCAGGGCCTGAACCGTGCTTTCCCGCACCTGGGAAACCACCGTCCCATGGACCAGGTCCAGCAGGGACCGCAACGGCATCAGCGCCGGCGGGCGGGGCGGCGGGGGTGGCGGCGGCTGGGTAGCCGCATGCGTGTCCGGCCGCGGGGGCTCCGCAGGATGGACGTCATTGTCATGATCCGGATCGGCCACGGCCCCTCTCCCGTTCAGTTGGCGCTGGCGGCCTGGGTCGGTGTGGAGACCGGCACGTTCGGGAAGGAATCGACCCGGGCGAGCCAGCCCTTCAAGAAGGTGCGCAGGACCGGGTGATGCAGGACCAGTTGCTGGTAATAGTTCTTCCGGGCCGCCTTGTACTGCATGTACAGGACATCCTGATCATGGAAGTTCAGGGACTGGAGCACACGGCGGGTCAGTCGGCCTCCCGGTGTGTGGTTGCTTCCCATGTGGTTCAAGGTCTGCATGAACACATCGATCGCGTGGTGCCCGGCGTTGATGTAAAAATCACACAGCATATTGGCCAGGTTCTGGTCCTGGATCTCATCCCCGAACACGTTATCCCAGAATTCCACCTTGTAGATCTTGCCCGCCTGGTCATCGGTCAGGGCGCGAAGGCTGTCCAGTGTCGGCGGCACGCCGATCAGGGTGGCGTAGGTCTTCAGGGTGTGGAAGGTGACACCCTTGTTCGTCGCCCCGCCGGGATCGTGGGGATTGTCCACCCACCCGCCTTCATTGCGCAGGACGATGGGCAGGAATTGTGCGAAATCGGCCATCAGTTCTTCCCCTTGCCGATGATCTTCATGGGGCGGGCAGAATCATGCCCAGGCCCCGACCTGGAATTCACAGCCGATGGCGCTGATCGCGATCCGGCGATCCACATCGGCGAAGGTGCAGTCGATGGTCAGTCCCGGGCTGCGCATCACCGTGCTGCCGGGATCCAGGGCGATCCGCGCGTCATCCCAGTCCGCCCGCCGCAGGTCCAGCCCATCTAACCGGGCAATGGTCCGTTCACAGTCATACAGGGTGACCGCCGTGATCGCCGCCCCCGCCTGCGACCGCAGCCGGACCCAGATGGCCCGAACGTCCAGGGGCGCACCGCTGTCCAGCATGGGCATGGGAACCGCGTAATGCAGCGACACGGTGGACCAGGACCGGCCCTGCACCACCCGCGCATTCCCCTCCACCCGGTCGCGCTCCACCCCGTCGGCGCCGGCGGCACCGTCATCGCGGACGACCGTGGCCGCGGTACCATGGACCCAGCTCACAGGACGGGCCGACGTGCCGGCCCGGGCCAGGCCCGGGCTGCCCAGGGCGGCACCAACGCCGACGGCCCCGAAGCCGACCGCGGATGTGAACAGACGCCGGCGGCTTCCCATGATCCTGCCCAATGCCGGAAACCCGTCCTTCATACCCCCTCCCGCCCCGCCGGCACTTCTGCCGGATGCAACCAAAGACACTATGTTTTGATAGCTATAGCATAGAACTTACGGCTACTCATTAAGTTCTGCCTCAAACTGGGAACCACCCGCCGCCCGGTGTGCGGGGATGGCCGATCTGGCGGGCATGTCCCGCAGCAACTTCGCCGGCACCTTCCGCCAGGTGATCGGCGTGTCGCCGGGGGAGTATCTTCAGGGCTGGCGCCTGTCCCTGGCCCGGGCAGGGATCGCCGCGGGCCGCCCGCTGAAGCAGGTGGCGCGGGAGGTGGGCTATGCCAGCCACACCGCCCTGTCGCGGGCCCTGGGCAGACAGGGTGCCGGTCAGGCCGGGGACAGGTGACCGGTCTTCACATAGATGGTGCAGCCGGTCTCACTGAACGGGCGGTGGCGGCTGCCGGGCGGGTTGCGCAGCCAGGTCCCGGCGGGATAGCGCCCCTGTTCATCGGCGAATTCCCCCGCCAGCACCAGGATCTCCTCCCCCCCGACATGGGTGTGGGGGTTGAAGACGGTGCCCGGCGCCCAGCGGACCAGGGCCACCCCTTCCGTGCCGAAGCTGTGCAGCGGCATCACCGACAGGCCGGGGACCAGCCCGGGGTGCCATGCGGTCGTCCGTGTATCGATGACGATGCGGCTTGTGTCATCCGGATCGAACTGGCGCAGCTTCACGAACAGGGTGCATCCCTCCCCGCTCCAGGGCGCGTGGGAGGATCCGGGCGGGTTACGGACATAGGTGCCGGCGGGATAGATCCCGTGTTCATCTGCGAAGACACCGTCCAGCACCAGGAATTCCTCCCCCAGGGCGTGGTCGTGGCGATCGAAGCGGCTGCCCGCGGCATAGCGCACGATGCTCGTCGCCCGGGCCACCTCCGCGCCGATGCGGTCCAGCATCTGCCGGTCCACACCGGGCAGCGGGGACGGAACCCAGGGCACGGTACCCGGGGGGAGGACGACCCGGATGGCTGGATCGCTGTTGATATTCATGGTGCCAGTCCTTCGGCTGGTCGGGCGGGGCGCGCACGGGCCCCCGCCCGCGGGGCATCAGGGGTGATCGATCAATTGGGTGCCGTGGGTCAAGGCCGCCCCTCGCCCCCGGCTGCGGCCATCACCTCCTCCACCGTGAAGCGGGGGGTGATGTGCTGGGGGCAGTTCCAATCGAAGCCGGCGATGCGGATGATCATCCCGCGCTCCACCCGGGCCCGGTATCCGGGAACGGCCAGCCGGGCCATCACCTCCGTATCCGCCGCATCCACCAAGGCGGCATGGCCGAACAGCTTCAGCCGGGCCCGGTTCGCATAATCCATGAAGAACAGGGAGACACGGTCATCCCCGCTCAGATTACCGATGCTGATGTATTGCCGGTTCCCGGTGAAATCGGCGAAGCCGATGGTGCGGCTGTCCAGGACGCGGACAAAGCCCTTGGGTCCGCCGCGATGCTGGATATAGGGCCAGCCCGTCTGGCCGATGCTGGCCATGTAGAAACTGTCCCGATTGCCGATGAAGGACGCTTCGGTCACGCCCAGTTCATCGCCCCAGTCGGGGCCGTCTGCCGCCCGGGCATAGCCGGCCCGGCTTCCCAACTCCGCCTGCTTGCGCTGGACGTCGGCGGTGAAGGCGATTCCCATGAAACGGTTGCCCATTGCTACACCCGATGAAGTCCCGGGCCGACAGATACAGCCCCCGATCATCCAAGGATCGGCCGATCGGCCCGATCCGGGAACAGACGATGGGCGGAAGAATGAATTCCGGTGGGAAGCCGGTTGCCGGTGGCGCAAGGCCGGACGCCCGGGATCACAGGGCCGCATCCTCCAGCAGGGAACGCAGCCGGGGTGCGGCATGATCCAGGAAGGCGCGGACCTTCGGCGCGACCAGCCGGGAATGGGGGTGGACGAGATGCACCGGAACCACCGGCAAGGTGAATGCCTCCAGCACCTGGACCAGCCGCCCCTCCCGCAGGGGCTGGGCCACCATGTAGGACAGGGCGATGGTGATGCCGTCCCCCCGCTCCGCCGCGGCCATGGCGGCCGTCGCATCATTGATCTCCAGCCGGGGCTGAAGCGTGATGTGCCCCTGCTGCCCGGCCCCACCGTAGCGCCACTCCCGGTTGGGCATCAGACCGGTGAAGGACACGATGGAATGCAGGCGAAGGTCCGCCGGCACCACCGGCAGGCCGCGGCGCGCGATGTAACCGGGGCTGGCCACCAGGATGCGGCGCACATCCCCCACCTTGCGCGCCATCAGGGCGGAATCCGGCAGGTGGCCGACCCGCACCGCCACATCGATCCCCTCCTCCACCAGGTTCACCACCCGGTCCAGCAACAGGACGGAGGCTGAGATGCGCGGCTGCGATTCCAGGAAGTCGGAGACGATGGGGGCCAGCAGCGTGCGCCCCAGGGTCACGGATGCCGTCAGGTTCAAATGACCACTGGGCACGGCGGCATCGCCCGTCACCTCCCGCTCCGCCGTCTCCCAATCCGCCATGATGCGGCGGGAGGTTTCAAGGAACCCCGCCCCCGCATCCGTCAGGGACAGGTGCCTGGTCGATCGGTTGAAAAGCCGGGTACCCAGCCGATCCTCCAGGGAGGCGATGGCCCGCGTCACCGCCGGCGGGGACAGGCGGAGCTTCCGGCCAGCGCGGGCGAAGCTGCCCGCATCGGCGACTGCGTGAAACACCTGGATCTCATGGAATCTGTCCATGCGTCATCGCCACCGGTCGCCATCCCGCGCAGGCGTGAGGCCCGCCGTCCCCTTGCCCCCACTATGCCACCCCGCCATCCCGGTGCAACCGCGTCCATCCACGATGCCCGCGATCGACACGGCTGGGATCGACAAGTCTGGGATCGACAAGACCGGCCTTTCCATGGCCGGCCTTTCCCGCCAGGCTGTCCGGCCGGCACAATCGGCCAGGATGGGATCGTCCACCCCTGGCCGGGCCGCATACCTGGGGACCGGGGAATCACGCCGTGATCCCGTACCTGCCGACCGACAGTTCACCGCAGGAGCGGTGACGGGAGTTGGGACATCTTCCGACAATTTTATCTAATTTGTTGCACACCCCTTCCCACCGTGTAGACTCTTAACCTGTTAGCACGGGGGGTGACCCGTCGGGGGTGGGGTGAATGGTGCGGTTGCGGTGTCGTCCTGTGCGGTTCATTACTGCCTGTGGGGTAATTGCCCTGCTGTCGGCCTGTACGGCCGGGGCGGATCGGTTCGCCTATCACGACCGCGACGCCCGTTTGAGCCGCGCCGACATCCGCGATGGATTCGCCCCACGGCCGGAAGCAGAGGCTGCGCCAACGGTGGCGATCCCGCCTCTTGCCCCTGTGGCGGAGCCGGTGGTGACAACCCTTCCGTCCGCTGTCCGCCTGCTGACGGTGCAGAGCGATCCCGGCACGCCGGTGCGTGACCTTCTGCTGGCCATGGCGCGGACGGCTGGGGTGGATGCGGATATCGACCCGGCGGTGCAAGGGACGGTGCTGATCAGCGCCACCGACCGCCCATTCCTGGAAATCGTGGAGCGGGTGGCCGAACGCACGCGCCTGCGCTGGTCGTTCGAGGACGGCTACCTGAAGGTGGAGCCGGATACCCCGGTCCTGCGCAGCTACCGCATCGACCACCTGAACCTGATCCGCGAAACCCAAAGCAGCGTGTCCACCGCCGCCAGCGTCTCCAGCTCCGCGGGCGGTGGGGGTGGTGGCGGTGCGGGGGGCAATTCCTCCGCCTCCTCCGTCACCGGTCAGGGGCAGGTGGATTTCTGGACGGAGCTGACGGCGAATATCGCCGCCCTTCTGGGTGTTGGGGCCGACGGCATGATCCCGGTGGTCCAGACCGCCCAGGCGGATGAGCCCACGGAGGCGGAGGCCGCCGCGGGCGGGGCCGGAGGTGCCGGTGCCGCCGCTGCGGGCGGTTTGACCGGCATGGCCCAATCCATGCTGGCCGGTGTCACCGGCGATGCCGCATCGGGCAATACCGGTGCGGGTACTGCCGCCGCGGGCGCGGGGGCCGGCGGTGCCGCCTCTGCATCGGCCGACGATGCGGGCGAAGACGGGGCAGCGGACGATGCCGCCCCCCGCCCCACCGTTCCGGCCGATCTGGTGCCCCAGTTCACGGTCAACCGTCAGGCGGGTCTGCTGACCATCCGGGCCACCGACCGGCAGCATCGCATGGTCGCCGAATACCTGCGCATGCTGCGCCGGACGGTGAACGCCCAGGTCCTGATCGAGGCGCGGGTGGTGGAGGTGCTGCTGGAGGATGGATTCGAGTCAGGCATCAATTGGCGTTCCGTCTTCGGCGGCGTGTTCGAGGCGGGGGCCAGCTTCGGCACCATCGTGTCTGAACCGCCCTTCACCGGCACTGGTGGCGGCAACATCGTAACGCCCGGCCGGGCGACGCTGGCCCTGTCCAACAACGACATCACGGCGGTGGCCAACCTGGTCCAGCGCTTCGGCACGGTCCGTACCCTGTCCAGCCCACGGGTGACCGTGGTCCAGAACCAGACCGCCGTGCTGAAGGTGGCGGAGAACCAAGTGTTCTTCCGTCTGGAATTCCAGACCCAGCAATCCCAGAACGGCGGCCTGTCCACGACCACCGTGTCCAGCGACATCAACACCGTCCCGGTGGGTGTGATCATCACGGTCCAGCCGTCGATCAACACCGAAACCGACCGCATCTCCCTTGCCGTCCGACCGACGGTGACGCGGATCGTGGAGTTCCTGTCGGACCCCGCCGTGGCCATCGCGTCGGAGAACCGGGTGCAGTCCCGGATCCCGGTGGTGGCGGTCCAGGAACTTGACAGCGTCGTCACCATGGGATCGGGACAGGTGCTGGTCATGGGCGGTCTGATGCAGGACACCACCCGCTCCACCGATGAAGGCCTGCCCGTCGCCGGGGAGGTGCCGCTCCTGGGTTCGCTGTTCAAGTCACGCGATGATGAGACAGTGAAAAGCGAACTGGTGATCTTCTTGAAGGCTACTATCGTCGACGGCGGCATCCTCGACGAATACGACCGCGAATTCTACAGGAACTATGGCCGGGACCGGCGTCCCTTGTAAGGGCACGGGTGGTCATATTGTGTGGATCTGGAAATCTTGAGTGACATGAAGAGGAAAACGTCATGACAGTGGAAAATCGGGCGGTCCGCCGCCGGCATGCGGAGAGCGGTTTCACCCTGGTCGAACTGGCGATCGTGCTGGTGGTGATCGGGCTGATCGTCGGCGGTGTGATCGGGGCGCAGAGCCTGATGAACAACGCGCGGGTCAACAACATCGACTCCTCGATGAACGGCTACGCCGCCTCCCTGCTCAGCTATTCGGGCACCTACAGCGCCCTTCCGGGTGATGATTCCGGCGCCACGGGTCGGTTCCCGGCGGCACCGATCGGGGCGGCGAACGTTTCCAACACGACGGGCGGTACCGCCGCCGACGGTGATATCGACGGGACGGCACCGTTCGGCACCCCCGGTGCCACCATCACGACCACCAATGAGCAGCAGTTGGTGTGGCACCACCTGCGGGCCGCGGGCCTGATCGAGAACGACTCCCCCCACTGGGGCCAGCCGGGCGGTCCGTTCAGCGGCAGCTTCTTCGGCATCCAGAACAACGCCTTCGACATGAACACGGGCATGTCGCTGTGCCTGTCGGCGGTGCCCCAGGCCCAGGCCGCCCAGTTCGACCAGCAGTTCGATGATGGGACGGCCAATTCCGGCAATGTCCGCGCCTTCGCCGTCGCGGGCGGCCGCCCGGCGACCAACGTGGATACCCAGGCCCCGTCGGCCGATTACAGCACGGCCGGCACCTACATCGTCTGCCGCCTGATGAGCTGAGGCGGAAACGGGTGGTGCGACGGATGGGCGGACCACGGCGGCGTGAGGCTGGCTTCAGCCTGATCGAACTGGCTATCGTGATCGCGATCGTCGGGCTGATCAGTGTGACCGGCCTCAACCTCCTGGCCGGTTCCGTCCGCGCGACCCAGACCCGGACGACGCAGGATCGCCTTGACCTGGCGACGGAGGCGATCCTGGCTTTCTACATGGCGAACAACCGCCTGCCCTGCCCCGCCGACGGGGATCTGGCACCAGGGGATACCGGCTACGGGACGGCCTTGGGTGCGCCCGGGGCATGTACCATCACCGGCATCACGTCGGATAACGGTGTCCTGCCCTGGCGGACGCTGGGCCTGCCGGACCAATCGTCCATGGACGGCTGGAACCGGCTGCTGGGCTACCGGGTCTCCCCGGAATTGACGGCCGCCCCGGCGACGACGCCCGTGACCATGCCCCTGGTCCGGTACCAGGGGGAGACCACGGGCGGTATCCCGACCGCCTTCGTGGTGATGAGCCATGGCCGCAACGGCCTGGGTGCCTGGCTTCCGGTCGGCAACCGCGCGGCCCAGGCGACAGCCAGCACCAACGAACTGGAGAATCTGGACGACAACACCGTGCTGATCGCCAGGGCCCAGACCCCGCCCGCCGGGGAAACCTATGACGACATCCTGGTATGGCTGACGCCGCAACAAATGGTGATCCGCTTGGGCGGCGGGTTCACACCGATTCAGTGCTTGAGTGCGGGAACCTTGGTTTCATCGCCTACCGCGGACGTAGCGGCATTGGCCAATGCGGTCGCCGCCCGATGCCTGTAGCCCGCCCATGACCGACACCCCCGCCCCCCAATCCGCTACCGCTCAGGCCGCCGCCGCCCGGCGGGAGGAGCGCGGCAGCCCGATCGGCCACCGCCTGCTGGCCCTGGGCCTGATCGGCAAGGACCAGTTGGAGATCGCGCTTCAGGAAAAGGCGCGGTCGCGCAAGATGCTGGGCACGATCCTGGTGGAATTCGGCTTCATCACGGAGGACACCCTGTCCGCCGTGCTGTCCGAAAGCATGGGCATCGCCCGGTTCGACGCCAAATCCACCGTCATCGATGCGGAGACGGCCCGCCTTCTGCCCAAGGAAACGGCCCAGGCCTGCCGATCCATCCTGATCGCCGTCGCGGGTGGGGTGGCGGATGTGGCCATGGTCGATCCCTATGACGTGCTGGCCATCGACCAGATCCGCCGCCTGCTGCCCGCCCATGTCCAGGTCATCCCCCGGGTCTGCACCCCGGCCGACCTGGCGGAGGCGATCGACCGGGCCTATGGCTATGAGATGTCGATCGACGGCATCCTGAAGGAGCTTCAGACCGGCCGCTTCGATCAGACCCTGGGCACGGAGGAGGGATACACCCACCCGGTCATCCGCCTGGTCAACGCCATCCTGATGGATGCGGTGAAGGTCGGGGCGAGCGACCTGCATTTCGAGCCGGAGGCGCTGTTCCTGCGCCTGCGCTACCGCATCGACGGGGCGATGCACCAGATCCGCGCCTTCCACAAGGATCTGTGGCCCGCGGTCGCCCACCGGCTGAAGATCATCGCCGGCATGAACATCGCCGACAAGCTGAGCCCGCAGGACGGCCGCTTCTCCCTGCGCCTGGGCAGCCGGGAGGTGGATTTCCGCGCCGCCGCCCTGCCCACCATCCATGGCGAAAACATCGTCCTGCGCGTGCTGGACAAGACCAAGAGTCTGAAATCCCTGGACCAGCTGGGCTTCAGCGACCACAACCGGGCCCAGTTGGAACTGGCGCTGAAGCGGCCGGAAGGCATCATCATCGTCACCGGCCCGACCGGCAGCGGCAAGACCACCACCCTGTACGGGATGCTGAGCCTGGTCAGCCGCATCGACGTGAACCTGATGACGCTGGAGGACCCGGTCGAATACCAGCTTCCCCTGATCCGCCAGACCCAGATCCGCGAACAGACGGGCCTGCGCTTCGGGGAGGGGGTGCGCGCCCTGCTGCGCCAGGACCCGGACATCATCTTCATCGGGGAGGTGCGGGACGCGGAAACAGCACAGATGGCCCTGCGCGCCGCCATGACCGGTCACCAGGTCTTCACCACCCTGCACACCAACGACGCCATCGGCGCCTTCCCCCGCCTGTTCGACCTGGGCCTGCAGCCGCCCATGATCGCGGGCAGCATCATCGCCGTGCTGGCCCAGCGCCTGGTCCGCACCCTGTGCACCAGCTGCCGCCGCCCCCGGCCGGCAACGGCGGAGGAATGCCGCATCTTAGGCGCGTCGCCCGGCAACCCGCCGGTGATCCATGAGGCGGTGGGCTGCAAGGAATGCCGCCACACCGGCTATCGCGGCCGGGTCGCCGTGGCGGAAGTGCTGCTGGTGGATGAACTGCTGGATGAAGCCATCGCCCGCGGGGCCGGGCGGGCGGAGGTAAGGTCCCTGCTGCGGCGCCAGGGCTTCCGCTCCATCGTCGATGACGGCCTTGCCAAGG
>JBJOKR010000002.1:0-77866 GCA_046045995.1 Pseudomonadota bacterium
CCCCAGGATGCCGGTCATCCCCCGGTCGCGGAGCCAGGATTCGGCCGCGTCGAACAGGGCGGCGATCACGGCCCCATCATCCTCGGCACAGATCATGCCGAAATAGCCGATGCTCTGGGCGGTCAGGGGGGACAGGCTGTCCACCTGCGCGCTGATCCGCCCCACATCCCGCCCGTCGCGCACGGCTAGGAACAGCTGCGCCTCACAATGGCTGAACAGGGGGTTCTTCCTGGGCGACAGGCTGTCCCGTCGCTCCATCATCAGGGGCGGCACCCAGGTCGGGTCGCCCGCATGGATGCGGAAGGGAACGCGGATGAAGCGGTCGACCAGGGCCCGATCGTTGAACGGGACCGGCAGGATGGTCACGGAACCGGCGGCTCCGCGGTCCGAACTCCGGCCTTCGGTCACGATGCGGCCTTCAGGTCACCGTCCACGGCGGGGCGGTCGCCCCCGGCCTTTTCAGTCGCCCGGGGAGGGCGGTCGCGGGGGGGCGATCCGGTCAGGGTCATGACCCAGGGATACCGCTCCGCCTCCACCACATCATAGCCCAGGTTGAAGACATGGGGGCTGCGCGGCTTCTCCTTCGCGCTGCCGTAGAAGGTGCCCAGCAACCGGTCCGGCAGGAAGGAGATGATGCCGTAATTCCCGCCTTCGTTATGGAAGTGGTGCTGCAAATGCAGCTGCTTGATCCGCGCCACCCAGGCCCAGCGCGGCTTGTAGTTCAGGTGCTGGATGCAGTGGAAGAATTCATAGACGCAGGTGGAGAGCAGGCCCGTGGCCAGGGCCGCCGCGGCCCCGGCCTGCCCGTCGATGGCCCAGCCGACCGGCACCGTGACCAGCGCGATGGTGGGCAGGGTGTTGGCGAGGCTGCCGAACAGGACCTCCAGCTTGTGCGGATCCTGGTGGTGGTCGAAATGGATGCGCTTCCACAGGGCCGCCGTCCATGGCATCCGGTAGAGCCAGCGGCCGTGCAGGATCCAGCGATGGATGCCGTACCAGGCCAGCGGATACAGGAAGGCCGCCACCAGCACGGACAGGCCCACCCCCACCACACCCTCCGCCCACAGCGCGGCGGCGACGGCACCGGCCACGGACAGGGCGGCATAGACCTGGATCGCCGGATAGGTCCAGTACGCGACCGTCAGGTCCCGCAGGGACATCTTCCCCAGATCATAGCTGCGCCCGCGCCAAGCGTCGCCCCACATGGCCGCATCCTTCCCGTCATCGTCAGAAATCGGCCACAAACCTAGGTCCAAAGCCCGGCCTGATCAAGCAGCGGGGCACCGCAACGCAGCAATGATCTGCCGCAATGTGCTGATCTGCCGCTATTCCTCCACATGCACCAGGATCGCCCCGCCCAGGGCGGCGAAGAACAAGGTCGGCGCCCAGGCCGCCAGGACCGGCGGCATCACCCCCGCCTCCCCCAAGGCGGCCAGCAGCCCGCTCGCCAGCATGAACAGAAGCCCCAGGCCCAGCCCCAGCCCCATGGCCATCTGGGCCCCGCCGCGGCGGCGCAGGCCGCTCGCCACCGGTGCGGCCAGCAGCAGCATGACCAGGGAGGCCAGCGGGCCGATGTAGCTGCCATGCAGGCGCGTTTCGTAATAGGCCGGGCTTTGGCCCCCCGCCCAAGTGCCGCGCAGGATGCCGATCAGGCGCTGGAGCGAAAGGGACTCGGTCGGCCGCAGCAGGTCCACCACATTGGCCGGCACCAGCCCGACGGACCAGGGCAGGCGGTCGAAGGCTTGGACTGCCGCGATCTGCTCCGCCGGGCGCCTGTCCCCCGGGCTGCCCCCGGCCGCATCAACCGGCGCCCACGCCAGGGGCGGTGCAGGTTGGTCCAGGCTGAACCGGGTGCCGTCGATCAGGAACCAGGTACCGCCTTCCCAGCGGGCCTCCGCCGCGGTCAGGCGGACGGCCACCTGCCCCGCCCCATCCCGTTCATAGCTGCGGATGCCGGTCAACCGTGTGCCGCCATCCAGCACGGCGGACGCGGCGACAATGGTGTCGCCGACCCGGAACCACAGGGTTTCCGGCTCCCCCGCCGCCGCGGAACCGCTCGGCGGCTCCGTCTCCGCCCACCAGGACAGGAACGCGCGCTCTGCCCGGGGAACCACCTGATCGGCCAGGACCAGATGCACCGCGGCGATCCCCGCGACCACCGGTACCAAGGCGGCGATGATCCTGTACGGCGTCATGCCGGCGGAGCGCATGGCCACGATCTCATTGCTCTGCGCCAGGGTCCAAAGGGTGGACAGCGCGCCCACAAGCACCGCCAGGGGCAGCAGCCGTTCCGCGAAGACCGGTAGCCGCAGCAGGGCATAGCGGCCCAGGTCCAGCACGCTGCCACCCCGTTCCAGCACGTCACTGGCGGCATCCAGCAAATCCAGCAGCTGCAGCAGCGCCGTCAGGGCTGCCAGCACAGCGATGGTCCGGGCCAGGAACAATCGGCCCATGTAGCCCGACAGGACCCGGGTCATGGCGGGCCTGCCTTGTCAGTGGACCGGGCGGGGTCCGGGGCCCCAGGGGACGCCTTGGCGGGACGGTACCGCTTCAGCTTTTCCCCCAGGCCCTGGACCGCACTCTCCACCCGCTCGAATGCATGGGCGAAGGGATTGTCCCCCGGTCGCACCTGGGCCCGGTGGAACAGCCACAGGCACAGGCCGGCGAACAGGATCCAGGGCAGCCAGATGCCCAGTTCCGGCGCGATGCGGCCCACATCGCCCAGGCTTTCGCCAAGCTGCAGGGCTTGATTGTAGACGACCAGGATCACGGCGGCGACGCCGATGCCAATGCCCCGCCGGGCCCGCTTTGCCGCCATGCCCATGGGCACCGCCAGCAGGGGCAGCAGCGGCAGGGTCAGCGCCCGGGCCAGCCTGGCATGCAGCTCCGCCCGAAGCTGCGCCTCCGGCAGGACCCGGTCGGGATCGGCGATCTCTCCCGCCAGCTCCAGCAGGGTCAGCTCCCGCTCATTCCCGCCCCGTTCCCGGAACGCGGGCGGCTGAAGGGTGAAGACCCGGTCCAGGGTCAAGCGGCCAAAGCGCAGCACTTCCGGCTCACCCGCCGGCGGGGTGCGCACCTGCACCCCATCCTCCAGCGTCAGGCGGATGCGGGTCCGCTCCGCATCCATGCCCAGGGTGCCCCGGGCGGCGGTGGTCGCCCACTCCGCCCCCTCCACCGTCTGATGGACGAAGACCCGGTCCAGGCGGCGGCCGGTCGCGTCCACCGCGTCAGCGGTGACGGTGATCCCGTCCCCGGCGCTGACGAAGGTGGTGGGCGGCACCGTCGCGTCCCAGGCGGCATAGACAACCGCATGATAGATGGCGCGGTAGGCATAGCGGCTGTAAGGCTGGATGAACCCGAACAACAGCACGGACAGGGCCGTCAATCCCACCGCCAGCCACAGGAAGGGCCGGGTGAACCGCGCCACGGAGAGGCCGGTGGCCTGAAGGGCGTCCAGCTCATTGTCGTCCCCGAACCGGGCGACGACGACGAAGATGGCGATGAAGAAGGCGGCGGGCAGGGCCAGGCCCAGGTAATGGGGCACCAGATTGGCGGCCATGCGGATGACCAGGTCGAACGCCCCGCCGTGATTGGCCAGCAGATCGAACAGGCGCAGGATGCGTTCCATCAGCAGGGCGATCAGTACCACGCCCAGGGCGATCAGCAGGGGCTTCGTCGTCTCCCGCAGGATATAGCGGTCGATCAGGGCCGTGCTGGCGGGAAGGCGGACGCGCCGCACCCGCTCACCCGACGCCCCCGTCTGCTGATCGGCGGCGGTCGCCATCAGGGGGCGGCCACCGGCGTACCGGCGCCCACATTGTCGCCGTTGTCAAGCCCCAGTCCGGGCCCCAATCCGGGCCAGTGCCGGGCCAGCTCCGCCACCAGTGCGGCCATCGTCCCCGCGTCCAGCGCCACGGCGGGGGACAGGGCGGGCGGGCCCGGCCAGCCCGTGTCGGGGAAGGCCAAGCCTGCGAATTCCCGTGCCCCCTCATACCGGGGGATCACATGGAAATGCACGTCGGGGTCCACCATCATCAGCATCAGATAGTTGATCTTTTGATAGCCGATGGCGGCGCGCAGCATCCCCTCCACCGCCGCCACCACGTGCCCCAGTTCGGCGAAGGCGTCGGGCGAAACCTGACCGAAGGCGGTGACGGGTTCCCGGCAGACCAGGACCAGGGCGCCCAGGGTCGGCTGCTGCGGGCGCACCTGGACCGACCAATGCGCCGTTTGCGCCGCCACGCTGCCGGGATGGCCGAATTTCGCCATGGTGGCGTTGACGGCAGTCGTGTTGATGGCAGTGGCGTGGACGGCCTGGGCCGCACCGGGATCACCGGTTCCGGTCGGCGGGGTCAACGGAGGGTTCGGATGGGACGGCATGGGTCATTGTCCATCGGGGGGGCGGCCCGTCGGGTCAGGCGGGGATTATCGCGTTCCGGGCCGGGGACGGTGTGACGCCGGACACAGATGCCTGTATACTGGGCGGTAGATTAGGCGCAACGGTTCCCCGGGTGCAAACCCGCCCTGGCCCGCCCGCGTCGAATTTCCCGCAAGATCCGGACCCTATCCCGGTCATTCCCCGACCGGTGCGGGCCCCGCCCCCCGGATCCGGCCTGTCTTCTTCGGGTGTCTCCGCGCCGTGTCCCCTGGTCCCCTTCCCCGACTGCTTCTTGCCTTGCCGGCGGTCCTGGGCCTTCTGCTGCTGGATCCCCTGTGCGCCACCGCCCAGGACCCGGCTGCCGCTGCCCTGCCTGCCGCTCCGGCCGCCGCCACGCGCCCGGGAACGGCCCTGCTGCCCGGCCCCCTGCCCCGGGGTGCCGTGCCCGGCTGCACCGGGGCCGCGGATGAGGTGCGGCTGCGCGTGACGGTGAAGGATGTGCGGGACAACCGCGGCCTGATGACCATCACGCTGTATCCGGACAAACCCAGCGACTTTCTGGCCCGCAAGGGCAAGATCGCCCGCCTGCGCATCCCTGTCGCCGCCCCGGCGACGGAAGCTTGCATAGCCGCCCCCGGCCCCGGCGGCTATGCCATCGCTGTCTATCACGACCTGAACGCCGACACGGATTTCAACCGGAACGTCATCGGCATCCCGGAAGAACCCTTCGGCTTTTCCAATGACGCCGGCCAGAGCCTTGGCCTGCCCCGATTCCAGGATGTGCGCTTCCATGCGGAGGTGGGGGACACCCCGGTCAGCGTCACCCTGCGGTATTATTGACGCTCAGGCCTGACCGGCCCCGACGGGCAGCAGCAGGTCCAGCCGGGCCAGGGTGGTGAAGCCGCCCGCTTGGCAATCGCCGTATCCCCGGACGGTCAGCACGGCCCGCCAGCGCGCCCCCTCCCGCCGCACTTGCACCAGGGTCCAGCGGGCGGCATCGTAGTGCCCCGCCCGGATGGCGGAAGCGGACGGCACGGTCAGGGTCGGTACCGGCCCTGCCGGCCCCGCCACCGTGCCCATATGGGCATGGTGGGCATGGCCGTGCAGCAGCAGTTCCGCCCCCACCCGCCGGATCACCGCCCGCAGGGCCGCCCGGTCGGTCAGCGCCTTGCGCGCGCCCACCACGCCATCGGCCACCGGATGATGCACCAGCACCACGCGGAACAGGCCGCGCCGGCCCAGATCGGCCAGCACCCGCTCCGCCGCCGCGATCTGGGCAGGGCCCAGGGTACCGCGGGCACTGCCATAGGGGGTGGGCAGGCCGGAATTCAGCCCGATGAAGGCGACCGGCCCGCGCACCCGCACCGCCGGGAACAGGTCGGCCCCGGCCGCATCCACTCCCGCCCCAGCCGCCTCCGCTCCGTCACCAGCCATCCAGTCGCGCCACAGGCCCAGGCCCCGGTCCCAGGGCACGGGCACAAGAGTATCGTGGTTGCCAGGGATCAGGGTCACATCACGCGGCGGGCCGACTTGAGCCAGCCAGTCCCGCCCGAGGGAGAATTCGCTTTCCAGCGCGATATTGGCCAGATCGCCCGTGATAACCCGGTGATCGGGGCTGTGGGCCGCCACATCGTCCAGCAGCGCCGCCAGGACCCGGGGCAGATGCACCCCGCAGCGCCTGCGCCGCCAGGACAGCCAGCTTGCCAGACGCTTGGACATCAGGTCGCGCAGCATCGGCCGTTCCGGCGGCAGGGGCAGATGCGGATCGGACAAATGCGCAAAACTGTAGGCGTCCATGCAACAACCCTGGAAGAAATGGGCTCCCGCCGCCCCCATCTGACGCGGATCAGGCCGAATTCCTTCACCACACGGTAGGAATTCGGCAACACAGAGAGTATCTACACCACCGATTCTTCCGGGTGACGAGATTCAATCGGGTAGCGACTAGATGACCGCCTTGGCCTCTCCTGACAAGCCCCATCCCAAGGGTACCGCCGGCACCACTGATACCACCCCGCCCAAGCCGGTGGGGGTGGCGGTGGGCAGCAATCCTGTGCGCCTTTGGGGCATGGAGCCGGGCGAGAGGCTGCGCCGGATCTTCACCCGGGCGGGGCTGGAGACGGCACCGGCCGACCGGATCCCCGCCGATGGGCGCCCGGTCCTTCTGATCCGCGCCGACTACGTCATGGATGAGCCGCTGGCCAAGGATCTGGTCCGCCAGCCGGGCACGATCGTCACCGATCCGGAAACCGGTCGCCCCGTCGCCGCCCATGTCCCCGGCAACAGCGCCCCCGGTGTGGCCGCCGCCGTCGCCGCCACCCTGGCCGCCGACCAAGATCTGCCGGAAGGGATCGCGGCGACCTTCCGCATCGGCCCGCCGGCGGAGATCGCGTCGGCCTATAACAACCAGCTGCGCAAGAAGGAGGTGCCCTACCTCCTGAAGCTGACGGCGGAGACCCTGCCCGCGATCGAGAAGCGAATGTTCGCCGGCAGCTACAAGGGCGTCACCGATGTGGTGACCAAGTACGTCTGGCCCACCCCGGCGCGCCATGTGACCAAGGCCTGCGCCATCATCGGTCTTAGCCCGAACTTCGTGACGACGGTCAGCGCGCTCTGCGTGGCCGCGGCCATGTACCTGTTCTGGATCGGGGAATTCCTGCCGGGCCTGTTCTTCGCCTGGATGATGACCTTCCTGGACACGGTGGACGGCAAGCTGGCCCGGGTGACCTTGACATCCAGCCCTTGGGGCAATGTCTTCGACCACGGCATCGATCTGGTGCATCCGCCCTTCTGGTACTGGGCCTGGATCGTCGGCCTGGGCGCGGTGGGCATGCCGCTGGAACAAACGGCCCTGATCCTGGCCATTGTCATCGGCGGCTATGTGCTCCAGCGCGGGCAGGAGGGGCTGTTCCTGGCCCTGTTCAAGATCGAGATCCACATCTGGCGCCCGTTCGACAGCTTCTTCCGGCTGATCACGGCGCGCCGGAACCCCAACCTGCTGCTGCTGACCGGCTTCTCCCTGGTCGGGCGGCCGGACCTGGGCATGGTGGCGGTGGCGGTGTGGACGGTCCTGTCCTTCCTGGTCCACTGTGTCCAGATCGTCCAGGCCTTCGCGGCCCGGCGGCGCGGCACCATCACCTCCTGGCTGTCGGCCTGAGGCGGGGGGAGACGCGATGGTGCGCCTTGGCCTGATCCGCAACCCGAAGAGCACGCGCAACACGCGCGGCCGCGGGGACATGCGTGAACAGGCGGCCCGCATGCTGGGTTTTTACTTCGCGGAGCCGGCGACCCCCGCCGATCTGGCGGAGGTGCTGGCCGATTTCGCCAGGAACGAGGTTGGGATCGTCGTGATCGACGGGGGTGACGGCACCGTAAGGGAGGTGCTGACCGCACTTCCCGTCGCCTATGGGACGGAGCTACCCGCCGTCAGCATCCTGGCCGCCGGCAAGACCAACCTGATCGCCGCCGATGTCGGCACCAGCGGTTATGGCGAGAAGGGGTTCTGGCGCCTGGTCGAAGATGCGCGCAAAGGCCGCCTTGGTACCCATATCCGCCGCCGCCCGGTGCTGGAGGCGCGGTGGGACGACGGCAGCCATGCGCCGGTACGCGGCATGTTCATGGGGGCCGCCGCCTTTACCACCGGCACGGCCCTAGCCCAGAATGTCCACGCCAGCGGGCTGAACCACGGACCCGCCGTGGCAGCGACGATCCTTGGAACACTCTACCGCACCCTGTTCGGCAGCGATCCCGACCGGATGCTGGACGGGGAGCCCATGACCATCGTCGCCGACGGTGACAACAGCCGCCGCCAAGGTCACCGCTTCCTGTTCCTGGCAACGACCCTGCACCGGCTGGTCCTGGGCCTCTGGCCCTTCTGGGGAGCCGGCGACCGGCCGATCCGCTATCTGGATATCGCAGCCTATCCCGAGCGCCTGCCCCGGGCCGTGGTGCCGCTGCTGCGGGGCCGGCCGACGGAATGGATGCTGGCGGATGGCTACCACAGCGCGGTGGCCAGTGAGATCCGTATGGAATTGACCCACGATTTCATCATGGACGGGGAGGTGTTCTCGCCCGGCCCCGGCCGGGTGGTGCGGCTGTCCGCCCCGACCACCATCGATTTCGTCGTGCCCTGAGCCAAGGGGGCAGCGATGGACAGCGCACAGCCGCTAGCCCGCCTGATCGCGACAGAACTGGCACAGCCGGTGGTTCCCGGCGCCCGCGCCATGGCCGAAACCCTGGCCGCCAAGGGGGCGGGAACGGTGGCGGCGGTGCTGTTCTATGGTAGTGTCCTGCGCACCGGCGACCTGGACGGAATCCTGGATTTCTATGTGCTGGTGGATGACCTCCATGCCTGGCACGACCGCGCCGTGATCGCCACACTGAACGCCCGTCTTCCCCCCAATGTGGAATACTGGGAGATGCCCTGGCAGGGTCGTACCCTGCGGGCCAAGGTGGCGGTGTTGGAGCGCCGGCAATTTGCCCGCGCCGTCCGGGCAGACAGCCTGGACACCACCATCTGGGCCCGCTTCTGCCAGCCTGCGCGGCTTCTGCACGCCCGGGATGAAACAGTGGATGCCTGGGCGGTGGCGCAGATCGCCAGGGCCGTGGCCACGGCCGTCGGCTGGTCGGTCCAACTGGGCCCGGCGGAGGGGACGGCGCTGGATTACTGGTCCGCCCTGTTCCGCCGCACCTATGCCGCGGAGTTGCGGGTGGAGACAGGCTCGCGGGCCGGGCATATCGTCGATACCGATCCGGACCGCTACTCATCCATCTTCCGCCCCGCGCTGGATCTGGCCGGTGTCGCGGCGACGGAACGGGAGGATCGGCTGGTCCCCGCCGTCACCGCCGCGGCCCGTCGCCGCGCCCCCTGGGCCTGGGGGATCCGCCGCCTCCTGGGCAAGCCACTGAACATCGCGCGGTTGGTCAAGGCGGCCTTCACCTTCACCGGCGGGGTCGATTACCTGGCCTGGAAGGTGGAGCGGCACACGGGCATCCCCCTCGCCCTGTCCGCCTGGCAGCGGCGCCATCCGATCCTGGCCTCTCCGCTTGTTTTGTGGCGCCTGTGGCGGCAGGGGGCGATCCGATGACGGGGCAGCGGCCGGGGCGACCGGGCCGGAAACAGGGGGCGGATGGCAACGGCGTCCCCTTCCCGTCCTCCCTGCCCCATTATGACGCCCATGCCGCTGAATACGCGAACGCCCTGGCAAGCCATGATGTGGGGGAGGCTCGGGAACGGCTCCTGGCCCTGCTTCCGCCCGCGGCGGCCATCCTGGACCTGGGCTGCGGCCCGGGGCGGGACCTGATCGCCTTCCGGCAGGCAGGGCACGAAGCCATAGGGCTGGAGGGCAGCCCAGCGCTGGCGGAGATCGCGCGGGCGGCCAGCGGGGCGGAGGTTTGGACCGGCGACCTGCGCCACACCGCCCTGCCCCCTGTCCGGTTCGACGGGGTCTGGGCCCAGGCCGTTCTGTTCCATGTGCCGACCGCTGCCTTGGGCAATCTGCTGACGGCGCTTGCCGGAACCCTGCGCCCCGGCGGTATCCTGTATGCCTGCGACCCCACAGGCGGGAATGAGGAAGGGTGGGTCGGGGACCGGTACTTGGCGTTCCGCCGGCCCCAGACGATCCAGGCGATCATGCGGCGGGCGGGCTTCACCCTGATCGAGACATGGCGCCGCCCGCCCGGCCTGCCCCGCCGCCAGCAGACCTGGGCCGCCGGGCTGTGGCGCAAGGCAAGCTAGGGCGAAACACCGGCTGATATCCGCCACGGCAAAAGCAAAGGGGCGGCGACCCTATCCGGACCGCCGCCCCCAATTCCTGTCAACCGTCCGACCGGGACAGATCCTGTCATTCCGCCGCGGCAGCCACGCGAAGACCCGGTTCGGCCGGCAGCACACCCAGCTTCCGCCCCACCTCGGTGAACAGGCGGACAGCGGTGTCGATCTGCTGGGGCGTATGCGCCGCACTCACGCTGGACCGCAGCAGGGGTAGGTTGTTCGGCGTCGCCGGCGGCAGGGCCAGATTCAGGTACAGCCCCGAGTCCAGCAACACATTCCAGAAGGCGATGGCCAGTTCCTTCGACGGCAGGGCGATGGCGACGATGGGATTCGCCTCCGGCCCGACCTGGAAGCCCTGGCTCTTCAGCCCGTCATACAGGCGGCGGGCATTGGACATGAGCTTCAGGCGCAGGCCCGGCTCCTCCTGCATCCGGTGCAGGGCCTGGATGGTCGTGGCGATGACCGAGGGCGGCAGGGACGCCGTGAACATATAGGGGCGGCAGGCGACGCGCAGGATATCAAAATCCGGCAGGTCGGAGACGCAGAAGCCGCCGACGGCGCCCAGGCTCTTGGAGAAGGTGCCGACGATGAAATCGACATCCTGTTCCACGCCGTCCCGCTCCGCCAGACCGCGCCCGTGGTTGCCGAGGACACCCATGGAATGGGCCTCATCCACCAGCAGGAAGGCGCCGGTTTCCCGCTTCACCTGGGCAAATTCCTTCAGCGGGGCCGTGTCGCCCAGCATGGAATAGATACCCTCCACCACAACCAGCTTGTTGCCGGGATGGTCGGCCAGACGGCGCAGGCGCTTGTACAGGTCGTCGGGGTCATTGTGCCGGAACCGGACCACCTGGCCCGTTGTCATCTTCGCAGCGTCGTAGATGCTGGCATGGCTGTCGCCATCGATGACCAGGACATCATCCTTGCCCACAAGCGTGGACAGGATGCCCAGGTTCGCCTGATAGCCGGTCGTGAAGACCATGCAGTGCTGGCGACCGTAGAAACGGGCCAGCGCCGTCTCCAGGTCACCATGCCCGGCATAGGAGCCATTGGCGATGCGCGACCCGGTCGTGCCCGTGCCCTGTTCCACCAGGGCTTCGACACCCTTGTCGATACAGCTCTGGTCGAAGGTCAGACCCAGATAGTTGTTGGTCCCGAGCAGAATCGTACGTCGGCCGCGGAGCATCCCCTCCGTCGGTGACAGGATCTGATCGAACTGGACGGAGAACGGATCGTGCCCGAACGATGCCAGTCTCTCGTATGCCTCGCGAAGCGGGGCGAATTTTGCCAGGATCGTCATATTCAGGAAGCGCCCCGAAGATCATGGATAGTTTTCGCCAGGTCACCCACCGTCTCGACCTCAGCAATCCGGTCGAGGGGTATTGACACGTCGAACTTGTCTTCCAGAACCATCACGAAGTTCATGACGGCAAGACTGTCAAGACCGAGGTCGCGTGTAATGTTTGTATCCGGCGTGATGGTGACTGGCGCGTGAAGATTCGGGCCGAGTGCGCGGATGATTTCTTCGATGATTTCGTCGTGGTCGGAAGACATCCCACTTACCTGATCGACATGGTGAAGACCTGGACACGACATGATGGTGTCCGCGCACACGGAGAACCGTCACGGCTCCGTAAGGTAAATGCAAAGATGCTGCGTTCAAGAGGAAACCGTCGCAACAGATTGTTGCTTGGTGCAGATGGACGCAAACCCTTGTAAATCCGCAACACAGAACTAGCAGTCCAGCCACCCCGCTTGCCTGTACCAATCGGCCACCGACTGGAATCCGGCCTTCAGGTCGCGCTGGGCCCGCCATAAAGTCGCGGGCGGAAGCCGTTCGGCCCGCACAGACCAGTCATCATGCAGTACTTCGCGGACCTTGCCTGTGGTGATCATCACAGCACGGCCAGTCACAGCGGCCCCAAAGCTGCCTAGGACGCCCGCGACACGCAATGCCGCGGCGGGTATGCGCAGGCGGCGGGGCCGGGTGCCCAGGGCAGCGGCGGCGGCGGCGGCCAAATCGTCCCATCCATATCCAGCTGGATTGTCATCGGCCAGTTCCAGCACCGCGCCGACCGTGCCCGCCCGGGCCAGCGCGGCGATAGCCGCGGCGCAATCCTCCACATGGATCAAGGCGATACGGGCATCCGGCCCGCCCAGCAGCGGGGCGATGGGACCCGCCGCCGCCTTGAACACGGCCAGCGTCTCCCGATCCCAGGGGCCGTAGATGGCCGGGGGGCGGACGATCAGCAGCCGTTGGTCCCCCAGCTCCGCCCGCGCCGCCTCCTCCCCCGCCCGCTTGCTGGCGGCATAGGCGGAAAGCTGCGGTTCCCGGGCGGCAAGGCTGGAGATGAGAAGCAGGCTTGTGCCGGGGGCATGGCTTGCCACCGCTTCCGCCACGCGGCGGCTGCCGTCACGGTTCACGGCCATGAACTGCGCCCGCCGCGCCGCCTTGATCAGCCCGGCCCCATGCACGACCACCGCCGCCCCGTCGACCAGGCGGGCCAGGGCCCGGGCGTCGCCCAGATCGCCCGGCACCAGTTCCAAACGCAGATCGGCGAACAGCGGATGGGTCGGGTCACCCCGCACCAGCAGCCGGACCCGGTAGCCGGCGGCATCCAAGGCGCGGACGATGAAGCGGCCCAGGAACCCGGTCCCCCCGGTCACAGCGGCGACGGGGCGGTCCAGGAAACCTGCATCGCCCGGGTCGGGGTTGGCGGTCATGGCCGGATCAGGCGGTGGCCGGGGCGGGATCGAAATCCCCGCGCACATACATCTGTTTGGCCCGCGACCGCGACAGCTTGCCGGACGAGGTCTGCGGCAGGGCATGGGGCGGGACCAGGATGATCCGCGCCTCCACCCCGTGGGAGCTGCGCAGCACACCGGCCACCTGGGTACGCAGCGCGTCGCGCGGTTCGGCCTGGGTCGGCCGGCACTGCACCAGAACGATCACCATGTCGGTGCCACCATCATCCACACCGAAGGCGGCCACATCCCCGCTGCGCAGGCTTTCGATCTGCGTTTCCGCAGTCCATTCAAGATCCTGCGGCCAGATGTTACGGCCGTTGACGAGGATCAGGTCCTTGGCCCGGCCGGTGATGACGATCTGTCCGTCGACGCAATAGCCAAGGTCGCCCGTATCCAGCCAGCCGTCATCCGACAGGCAGGCCGCCGTCTCCTCCGGATGGCCGAAATAGGCCTGCATCAGCGACGGACCGCGGGCGAAGATGCGCCCCACCTCCCGCTCGCCCAGCGGCGCCCCGTTCTCCCCGCGCACGACGATCTCATGCTCCGGCAAGGGCGCCCCACAAAGGACGAAGTCGCGCTGACGCAGCGCCGTCGGCCCCGGCCGTTCGGCCAAATGGGCATCCTCCAGCCGGTCCAGGTCCACCGTGTCGGTGCGGATGCCCGTCTCCAGCGGCGCAAAGGACAGGGCCAGCGTCGCCTCCGCCATGCCGTAGCTGGCGACGAAGGCTTCCGCCCGGAAGCCGCGGGCGGCGAAGCTGTCGGCGAATTTGGCCATCACCCTGGGCCGCACCATGTCCCCGCCGATCCCGGCAACGCGCCAGCCCGACAGGTCCAGATCCTCCGTACTCGCCGTTTCCGCCCGGCGGGCAGCCAACTCGTAGCCAAAGGTGGGGCTGTAGGACAGGGTGCCGCCATTGCGGGTCAGAAGCTGGAGCCACAACAGCGGGCGCCGGGCGAACTCCCGCGTGGGCAGGAAATCCACCGTCAGCTGGCTGGTGATGGGGGCGAGGGTGAAACCCACCAGCCCCATGTCATGGTACAGCGGCAGCCAGGAGACACAGCGGTCCCCGGGGCGCACCTGCAACCCGTGCCGGGTGATTCCCCGGCAATTGGTCATCAGCGCCGCCTGGGTCACCGCCACCCCCATGGGGAAGCGCGTGCTGCCGGAGGAGAACTGGAGATAGGCGAAAGCATCGGCGGAGACGGGCGGCAGGTCGATCCCGCCCGCCGGCACATCCCGGAACAGGTCCAGCGTGCCCGACGCCTTCAGCCCCAGACCGTCCACCGCCAAGGCCAGCCATTCCGCCAGGAAGGCGGGGGCGAAGGCAGCCGTCGCCCCGGCGGAGCGGATCATGCGGCGGATATGGTCGATATACGCCTCCTTGCCGCCGAAGGCCGCCGGCAGGGGCATGGGTGCCGGGATCAGCCCGGCATACTGGCAAGCATAGAAGGCGCGCAGGAAATCGCCGTCCGTCTCCGCGATCAGGGCCACACGCTCCCCCCGGGCCAGCCCGGCGCGCAGCATCCGGCGCCCCAGGTCCAGGGCCTGGTCGCGCAGGTCGCGATAACTCAACGCCTCCGCCAGGTCGCCCTTGCCGGAATAGAAGTTCAGTCCGCTCGTCCCCTGGGCGGCATAATCCAGCGCCTCCGTCACGGTGGCGAAATCGGCGAGACGCAGGGGAAGGCTGCTGTCGGTGGGAACGGGCTGTTTCATGCGGCGAAAGACCTGGACTTCGCGGCATGCCACCCGCGAACTGGACCGAAGGCATCAATCTGGTTAGCAAAGCATCGCCCCGCCATCAACGGCGCAGGGCGACACCGCTGTCCGGGGGGAGCAAAATCACGACCATGACGCGGAATCCATCCCCATCCTCAACCGACGCACAGACCGGGCTGCGGCATGTTGCCCTGTTCATGCACGGATTCGAGGCGGGGGGAGCCCAGCGCCGCACCCTCGCCCTGGCCGGTGCCCTGGCGGAACGCGGGCTTCAGGTGGATATGGTGGTTGTGGTTCGGCAAGGCCCCCTTGCCGCGGAACTGCCCCGCTTCGTTCGATTGGTAAGGGTTGGTGGCCGGGCGGCCACGCTCCCCCCCCTGTCGCTCAGCCGGCCGACGCGGCTGCTGGCGGGGGTGCACGGGCTGGCGGAATATCTGCGGGAATCACGGCCCCAGGTGCTGGTGGCGGCGGCGAACCATGCGATCGTGGCCGCCCTTGCCGCCCATTTCCTTGCGGGGGCGACGGGCACCCGGCTGGTTCTGCGGATCAGCAATGCGCTCACCGGCGGGCGCGATACCATCCGCGACCGGCTGAAGCGCTGGACGGTGCGGCGGTTCTACGGCCGGGCCGACCGGGTGGTCGCCGTCTCCGCAGATATGGCGCGGGAGATCACCACCCTGGTCCCCGCCCTGGCGGCCCGGACGGAGGCAGCCCCCAACCCCGTCATCCCGCCCGACCTGCAAATCCGGGCGGCGGAACCGGTGGACAATCCGGTCTATGGGTCCTGGTTCGACGATGGCGGCCCGCCGGTCATCCTGGGACTCGGGCGGTTGGAACCGCAGAAGGATTTCCCCACCCTGCTGCGCGCCGTGGCCTCCCTGCGCCGGACCCGGCCCGTGCGGCTGCTGATCCTGGGCGATGGGGGGGAGCGGGCGGGGCTGGAGCGGCTGGCCGACGGCCTGGGCCTGGGGCCGGATGCCCTGTGCCTGCCGGGCTTCACGGCCAATCCGTTCCCGGTCGTGGCGCGGGCGGCCTGCTTCGTCCTGTCCTCCCGCTGGGAGGGGATGCCCGGCGCCCTGATCGAGGCGATGGCGCTCGGCTGCCCCGTGGTCAGCACCGACTGCCCCGGCGGCAGCCGGGAAGTGCTGTGCGACGGCGCCCTGGGCCCGCTGGTGCCGGTGGGGGACCCCGGCGCCCTGGCAGCGGCGATCGCCCGGGTGCTGGATTCGGGCGCCGACCGGGCGGCCCTGCGGGAGCGGGCGCAGGATTTCACCGTGGACCGCGCGGCCGATGCCTATCTGGCCGCCCTGGAGCGGGCCTTGGCCGGGCCGGTCAGGTCCGCCGACGCCTGAAATACAGCACCACCGGCCCCAGCATCCCGCCGAGGATAAGGAGGGAGGCCGCCAGGAAGGCGATGCCCCCGCCGATCAGCCCGATACTGCCCAGCAGCCAGAACAGCAGCGGCAGGTAGATCACCGTCGTGACCAGCCGCACAGCCAGGGCCGTGCCCGGATGCCCGGTGGAGATCAGCAACGGTTCCAGCGGAAACGCCCAGATGCCGATCACGGCCCCCGCCACCAGCCACAGCATCACGGGATAGGCAGCGACGAATTCGGGCCCCACGGTCAAGCGCAGCAGCAACTCCCCCCCCAGCCACACGATGCCCAGGGTGGCGGTGCCGAGTCCCCCCGCCAGCAGGGCGGAGCGCAGGGCCAGGCGTCGCATCGCCCCATAATCCGCCCCCGCCGCCAGCCGCGCCAGTTCGGGATAGATGGCCGGGACCAGCAGTTTGGCCGGCTTGGCCAGGGCATCGGCGAATTGCCGCCCCACCCGGAACAGGGCCGCCGCCTGGGGCCCAAGCACCCAACCCACCGCCAGGGTCCCGATATGGGTGAAGGCCAGTTCCAGGGTGGTGTTCAGGTTGGTGGTCCAGACGAATCGCCAGATGCCGGTGAACCCCGCCGTCATCCCCCCGCCCCGCCAGCGCCACCCGGTCAGCAGGCCGCGCCGGTGCAACTGCCGCCACCCCTCCCCGATCAGGTGGATGCCGGCCAGGGCCGTGCCCAGGTACCAGGCGACCAGGAACCAGCCGATCCCGCCCCCCAGGGCCCAGACCACCGCCCCGCCCGCCATGCGGATGAAGGGGGCGATGGCGCTTTGGGTCGCCAGAATGTCGAACCGGTCGATCAAGCGCAGCACGCCCGTGGGTGTCGCCGTCACCATGAACAGGACAGAAGTGACATAGAGCATGGCCGCCGGCACCACCTCCGCCGGCCAGCCGAAGCGGGGCGCCAGCCACCAGGCCAGCATCACAGCCAACACCATCCCCGCCGCCGCACTGATCCCGTCCAGCAGCACGGTGAAGCGCAGCAGGCGGCGGAAATCCCCATGGGCGCCTGTCTGCAGGGCCGGGGTGCCGTAGCGCAGCACCGCCTGCCAGGACTGGAACTTCGCGATCTCCCCCACCGCCTGGGTGAAGGTGTGGATCAACACCAGCACCCCGAACGTCTCCAGCCCCAGGGCGCGGGCGGCAATGGCCAAGGCGGCCAGCCCGAACAGGGCATTGGCCGTCTTCCCCCCCAGCAGCTTGCCCGCATTGGCCAGCAACCGCCGCAGCAACCGGTCGGCCAGCCACCCGCCCGGCGGCGGGGAATCGGGTGCGGGGGTTGGCGGCGGCGGGGTGGACAAGGGGGGACCGGTCGGGAACTGCGTGGATCACGTACTGACTAGCAGGGGGATGGCCGATTGCCCAGGGTCGGGCGCGGATGGGAGGTTGCTCCGCCGCCTGTCAGTGGCACCGAATCCCCCGTCGCCCCTTGAGGGAGAGGGAGGGGCCCGCCCGGAGCGAAGCGCAGGGTGGGAGGGTGAGGGGTCCGGCAGCGCCAGCCCGGTTCATCATCCGGCCTTTCCAGGTGTACCCCTCACCCTCCCATTGCTTGCGCAATGGACCCCTCAAGGGGAGAGGGGCGCGCAATCCGACACACCGCCCTCGACGGCGGGCCCCGGTCGGTGCAGGCTGAGGTGTGCGACTTCCACCCTGCCCGGCCTGCCATGATCCTTCTGACTGCCTTTCTGTTCGGGGCCACGATCGGCATCGCCGTCGGGCCCATCGCGCTGCTGATCGCCGGCACTGGCCTGAAGCATGGGGCCTGGGCCGGTATACGGGCCGGGCTGGGGGCGGCGACGGCGGATCTTCTCTATGCCCTTGTCGCACTGACTGCGGGCAGCCTGATCGCCCCCGCCCTGGCCGCCAACCGCGGCCCGATCGAGCTGGGGGCGGCGGGCCTGCTGACCGGATTCGGCCTGTGGATGCTGTACGGGGCCCTGAAGGCGGGGCGGGTGGCCGTCATCGCGCGGCAAGCGGCGTCGGGACCGGGGTCGGGACCGGGGCCCGGCCGGCCGTTCCTGACCACCCTGTCGCTGACCATCGTCAATCCGTTGACGGTGCTGCTTTTCCTGGGCTTCACCGCCCATCTTCCGGCCGATCCGGACACCGCGACAGTGCTGATGGCCGCATTTGCCCTGTTCCTGGGTAGCCTTGCCATGCAGATGGTCTTTGCATTGGGCGGGGCCGGGCTGGCCCGGGTGCTGAAGGATCCGGCCTGGATCCACCGGCTGAACATCCTGAGCGCGCTTGGCATCACCGCCTTTGGTCTGGCCGGATTTGTCCTGTGACGGGCTGGCTGTGACGGGCTGGCGGGGGTGGCGAACGGGCGTGCGGGTATGCGGACTTGCCCAACGGACATCCCGTGATATAAACGCGCGGTTCACGGCACCACCTCCTGACGGGACCCGCGGCCTTGGCCATCCAGCCTTCCGTTCTCATCCTGAACGGGCCGAACCTCAATCTGCTCGGCACCCGAGAGCCCCATGTCTACGGCCATGAGACGCTGGACGACGTGGAGCGGCTGTGTGAGGACGCGGCCCTGCGGCTGGGGCTGGAGATCGAGTTCCGGCAGTCCAACCATGAGGGGGAGCTGGTCACCTGGATCCAGGAGGCGCGGGGCGACCATGACGCCATCATCCTGAATGCGGGCGCCTATACCCATACCTCCATTGCCATCCTGGACGCGCTCACCGCCGTCGGGCTGCCGGTGGTGGAGGTCCACTTGAGCAACATCTTCCGCCGCGAACCGTTTCGGCATCATTCCTATGTGTCCACGGTTGCCCGCGGCGTCATCTGCGGATTCGGCTCCCACGGTTATGTCCTGGCCCTCGAGGCGGTGTCCCGCCTGATCGAGGGACAGGACCAACGGTGACAGCCGGGCCGGAGCCATCGAACAGGGTTTGAAAAGACAATGGCGACCTTTGAACTGGATGCTGAGTTCGTGCGCAAGATGGCGGAGCTCCTGACGGAGACCGGCCTGACCGAGATCGAGTATTCGGAGGGGGAGAAGCGCATCCGCCTGACCAAGGCCGCCCCGCAGATCGCTCCGGCCATGTATGCCGCCCCGGCGGCACCGGCCCCGGTCGCCGCAGCTGCGGTCCCCGCCGCCCCGGTCGCGCTATCCCCGGCCCAGCACCCGGGCGCCCTGAAATCCCCGATGGTCGGCACCGCCTACCACGCGCCGGAGCCTGGGGCGTCCCCCTTCGTCAAGGTCGGCGACAGTGTGAAGGCGGGCCAGACCCTGCTGATCATCGAGGCGATGAAGGTGATGAACCCCATCAAGGCGCCGAAGGCCGGCACCATCACCCAGATCCTGGTCAACGATGCTCAGCCGGTCGAGTTCGGCGAGCCGCTGATGATCATCGAGTAAGGCGGAAAGCCGATGTTCGAAAAGGTCCTCATCGCCAACCGCGGCGAAATCGCCCTGCGCATCCACCGGGCCTGCCGGGAGATGGGCATCAAGACGGTGGCGGTGCATTCCACCGCCGACGCGGATGCCATGCATGTCCGCCTGGCGGATGAGAGCGTGTGCATCGGCCCGCCCTCCTCTAAGGAAAGCTACCTGAACATCCCGGCCATCCTGTCGGCCGCGACGATCACGGGCGCGGATGCCATCCATCCCGGCATCGGCTTCATGGCGGAGAATGCCCAGTTCGCCGAGATGGTGATCGAGCACGGCTTCGCCTGGATCGGCCCGACGCCGGAGCATATCCGGATCATGGGCGACAAGGTGACCGCCAAGAAGACGGTCATTGCCCACGGCCTGCCCTGCGTCCCCGGGTCCGACGGGCCGGTGGACACGGTGGATGAGGCCTTCGCCATCGGGGAGAAGGCAGGCTATCCGATCCTGATCAAGGCGGCCGCCGGCGGCGGCGGCAAGGGCATGAAGGTCGCCTGGAACAAGGACGAGCTGAAGGAGGCCTACCAGCTTGCCCGGGGGGAGGCGCGGGCCGCCTTCGGCAATGACCAGGTCTACATCGAGAAGTACCTGGCCAATCCCCGCCATATCGAGATCCAGCTCCTGGGCGACCACCACGGCAACGTGGTGCATTTCGGGGAGCGTGACTGCTCCCTCCAGCGCCGCCACCAGAAGGTGGTGGAGGAAGCCCCCTCCCCCGCCCTGAACGCGGAGGAACGGGAGCGTATCGGGGCGCTGGCCGCCCGAACCGCGAAGCTGATCGGCTATCGCGGCGTCGGCACCATGGAGTTCCTGTACGAAAACGGGCAGTTCTTCTTCATCGAGATGAACACCCGCCTGCAGATCGAGCACACGATCACCGAGATGATCACCGGCGTGGATCTGGTGAGGGAGCAGATACGGGTGGCGACCGGTGCGCCTCTGGGCTTCACCCAGAAGGACATCAAGTACAACGGCCACTCCATCGAATGCCGGATCAACGCCGAACATCCGGAGACATTCATGCCCTCCCCCGGCCTGGTGAGGCAGTACCATGCGCCGGGCGGCCTGGGTGTGCGCGTCGACTCGGCGCTGTACGACGGCTACCGTATCCCGTCGCACTATGACAGCATGATCGCCAAGCTGATCGTGCACGGCAACAGCCGCAACGAATGCCTGATGCGCCTGCGCCGGGCGCTGGAGGAATTCGTCATCGTCGGCGTCGACACCTCCATCCCCCTGCACCAGAAGATCATCGCCGAAACCGATTTCATCAACGGCGATTACGATATCCGCTGGCTTGAAGACTGGATGAAGAAAGGCGCCTGAGGGCACGGGACCACAACGGCGGCACATGCCCGTGGTTGCCGGCCCTTGCTTGCTCCCGCCCCGATGGGCTGGGCGGCTCCCTGACGGCGCCATTCAGCCAGGGTAGCAGGTCCAGAAGCGGCCACCGGGCTGTGTCCTTGGTCCAGATTGGCATGACCGGGGGGCGGTATCGGCAAGGGCGAGGTGTCGGTTTGACAGGTCGCGACTGATGTTTCGGTCTGTGACGATGAAAAGCGCATAGCAGAGGGTGGCCGGTCCGACCGTGAACGCTCAGGTGGGTCGGGCGGCGCGTTCCCGCGGGCCGCATACATGACCGAGCCCTACCCAAGAGCCACCATTCATCGTGACCGATCAAAGGCGGCTTTGTTTTCATCCGTCGCCGGGTGGCCCCTCCGTAACTTGGCGCCCGGCCGCACCGGCGGTGCTGCGGCGGTCACCGCCGTACAGACGGTCAGGTTTACCATGCGTTGCTGTAGGCTTGCCGCGCCCAGCTTTCCATCTGGTCGGGGCCGCAGAGGCGCAGATCGGTGCGGATGAACCGGGGGGCGGCGGCAAGGCTTGAAAGGGCCAGAGGTTGGGCGGCGGGAAGGCCGTCACCGCCCAGCACGATCCCCGCCCGGAACCAGTCCAGCCGGTCCACCCGATCGGCCGTGAGGAGGGAGGCGGCAAGGGCCGCCCCACCTTCTGCCATCACCCGGGTGATACCCCGGGCGGCCAGGGCGGCAAGCAGCCCGGTGACCGGCAGGCGCCCGTCCGGGCCGGGCGCGATCTCCAGCAGCACGGCCCCGGCATCGGTCAGGGCGCGGCGCCGGTCCGGATCGCCAGAACCGGGCAGGCAGGCGATCCACAGGGGCGTGGTCCCGGCCCCACGCACCAGCCGGCTGGTCACAGGCAGACGCAGGCGGCTGTCCGCGACCACGCGCACGGGCGACCGCCCCTCCAGTCCCGGCAGTCGGCAGGTCAGCTCCGGATCATCGGCAAGCGCGGTGCCAATGCCGACCAGGATGGCATCGTGCCGGGCGCGCAGGCCGTGGGTCCAGGCCCGGGCCACGGGCCCGGTGATCCATTGGCTTTCCCCCGCCGCGGTGGCGATGCGCCCGTCAAGGGAGGTGGCGAGCTTGAGGGTGACCAGCGGCCGCCCCTCCCGGATGCGGCGGAAGAACCCCTCGTTCAGGGCCGCCGCCTCCCCCTCCATCAGGCCGGTATCGACCCGGATCCCGGCATCGCGCAGGCGCTGGATACCGCTGCCATGCACCCGCGGGTCCGGGTCCTGGCAGGCGATGACCACCCGGGCCACCCCGGCGGCCATCAGCGCTTCCGTGCAGGGTGGCGTCTTGCCATGGTGGTTGCAGGGTTCCAGGCTGACATAGACGGTCGCCCCCCGGGCCGCCGCACCGGCCTGGGCCAGGGCGATCGTCTCCCCATGCGGGCGGCCGCCGACACCGGTATGACCGCGGCCGACGACGCGACCGTCCTTCACCACGACACAGCCGACGGACGGGTTGGGCCAGACCCGCCCCAGCCCCCGCGCCGCCAGGCCCAGGGCCGCCTGCATGTGGGCATGGTCACTGTCGGTGAAGGCGGGCGGGCTGGTCATGGCGGGGCTGGCGCGCGGGGAACCGATCAGGTCGGCTCGGCCGGGAGGTCGGTGCGCAGGGTTTCCACGAAGTCGTTGAAATCGGCGGCTTCGCGGAAATCGCGGTAGACGGAGGCGTAGCGGATATAGGCGACCTTATCCAGGGCGGCCAGGTGATGCATCACCATCTCCCCCACCTGCTTGGACGGGATCTCCGTCTCACCCGACGATTCGAGCTGGCGGACGATGGAGTTCACAACCCGGTCGATGCGGTCGGCATCCACCGGCCGTTTGCGCAGCGCGATGCGCATGGACCGCAGCAGCTTCTCCCGGTCGAAGGGCTCCCGCGTTCCACCTGACTTCACCACCGTCAGCTCACGCAACTGCACCCGCTCGAAGGTGGTGAAGCGGGCGCCGCAGGCCGGGCAGAACCGCCGCCGCCGGATGGCGGAGTTGTCCTCCGTCGGGCGGCTGTCCTTCACCTGGGTATCGTCATTGCCGCAGAACGGGCACCGCATGTCTAATCCCCTCCCCGCTTCTTGTTGTTGATTCCGCCGCGCTCGCCACGCTTGCCCGTGATCCGGGTCCCTTACAGCCCCGGATAGATCGGGAAGCGGTGGCAAAGGGTGCGCACCCGCTCCCGCACCAGCTGCTCGGTGGCGCTGTTGTCGCCGTTGGAGCGGGACAGGGCATCCAGCACCTCCACGATCATGTCGCCGACCTGGGCGAATTCGGCCGTGCCGAAGCCGCGGGTGGTCGCCGCCGGGCTGCCCAGGCGCACACCGGAGGTGACAAAGGGCTTTTCCGGATCGAAGGGCACGCCGTTCTTGTTGCAGGTCATGCCCGCATGTTCCAGGGCCGCTTCCGCCGCCTTGCCTGTCAGGGATTTCGGCCGCAGGTCCACCAGGACGATGTGGCTGTCCGTCCCGCCGGAGACGATGTCCAAGCCGCCGGCCTTCAGCCGATCGGCCAGGATGCGGGCGTTGTCCACCACCTGCTGGGCGTAGACCCGGAAGGACGGGCGCAGCGCCTCCCCGAAGGCGACGGCCTTGGCGGCGATCACATGCATCAGCGGCCCGCCCTGGAGACCGGGGAAGACGGCGGAGTTGAACTTCTTGCCCAGGTCCGGATCGTCGGACAGGATCATGCCGCCGCGGGGACCGCGCAGGGTCTTGTGGGTGGTGGTGGTGACCACATGGGCATGGGGGAACGGGCTGGGATAGACGCCCCCAGCCACCAGGCCGGCATAATGGGCCATGTCCACCATCAGATAGGCGCCCACCTCATCCGCGATGGCGCGGAAACGGGCGAAATCGATCTGCCGGGGATAGGCGGAGCCGCCGGCGATGATGACCTTCGGCCGGTGTTCCTTCGCCTTGGCGGCCACATCCTCGTAATCGATCAGGTGGGTATCGCGGTCCACGCCGTAGCTGACGACCTTGAACCACTTGCCCGACTGATTGGCGGGGGCGCCATGTGTCAGGTGGCCGCCGGCGGCCAGATCCATGCCCATGAAGGTATCGCCCGGCTGCAGCAGGGCCAGGAATACGGCCTGGTTCGCCTGGGCCCCGGAATGGGGTTGGACATTGGCGTAGGCGCAGCCGAACAGCTGCTTCGCCCGCTCGATCGCCAAGGTCTCCGCCACATCCACATACTCGCAGCCACCGTAGTAGCGCTTGCCCGGATAGCCTTCGGCGTACTTGTTGGTGAGGACGGAGCCCTGGGCCTCCAGCACCGCGCGGGAGACGATGTTCTCCGACGCGATCAGCTCGATCTGGTCCTGCTGACGGGAAAGCTCGCGGCCCAGGGCGGCGGCCAGATCGGGATCGGCATCGGCCACGCTGTCGGCGAAGAAACGGGAACCCTGATGATGGTCCATGGCGCTCATCCTTTCGGGCCGGCGGCGGCCCCGTGCTGCTGATCTGACCCGTGGGGGCCCTTGTGCTGCGGATCGGGCCGGCAAAGGCCCGGGTCAATGTGATGTCGGCCCGCTCAGCCGAGCTTGGCGACACGACGTGCGTGCCGCCCGCCCGCGAACGGTGTGGCAAGGAAGGTGGCGATGCAGTCCCGGGCGACCTCCACACCGGTGGTACGGGCGCCCAGGACAATGACATTGGCGTCATTGTGCTCGCGGGCCAGTCGGGCACCGGTCACATCGTGGATCAGGGCAGCCCGCACATGGCGGTGACGGTTGGCGGCGATGGAAATGCCGATGCCGCTGCCGCAGATCAACACGCCGCGACCCGCCCGCCCATCGGCCAGGGCGGCGGCAAGCGCATCGGCGAAGTCTGGATAATCCACACTGTCGGGTCTGTGCGGCCCCAGGTCGAGAACGCTGTGCCCCGCCTGCTCCATCACCGCCCGCAGGTCGGCCTTCAGGTCCAGACCGGCATGGTCCGACGCGATGGCGATCGCCGCAGGGACCGCTGCGGGCGCTTCGGCACCGGGGGACGTGCCGGGGTGGCTGCTCACCGGATTGCCCATGGTGGTGGGACTGCTCATGCTGGGGGCATCCCGTCCTGCCGGCCCGCGCGGGCGGACCGATCGCGTGTGGAAGGCAGCGACGCCCTGTCGCGCCTGGAGTCGCCGCCGATTGGGCAGGACCGTACCAGATGATGTGGTCGGTTGCCAGTTCCGGCACCATACCGCTTCGCAACGCCGCACTGCCCCGCGCGCGCGACTGCCGGTGCCATTGCCAGCGCGACCGACACATCCCGCACGCGCACCGGAACGGCCGCAGAACAATCAAAACGGAAAATCATTCCTTGCGCCAA
Organism: Pseudomonadota bacterium; assembly: GCA_046045995.1. GTDB lineage: Bacteria > Pseudomonadota > Alphaproteobacteria > Azospirillales > Azospirillaceae > Indioceanicola. The sequence continues at coordinate 25,080 of JBJOKR010000002.1, forward strand.
GTAAATCGCTGCTCTGCGAGCCATGCCGAACCCGCAAGGGCGAAATCCGATCCGACTATAGAACTATGCCCTGCGTCCTAGGCCTACAACTGAGGGACAATCGATCCGGTGTCGCCGGTTGTGAAATTCGGAATCTTGAGCCTGCCAAGCTGTCACGACTTGGGCACGAAAGTGCGGCAAAGTAACTTGAGTGTGAAGATGCTGTTTTGTGATTGACAGGTAAATTCATGTGTGCGAAGCGAAAGCCATGTGACATTTACTCTCAGGGCTTCTGCAATGACGGACCAGAACGGAAATGATCTCCAGGCGGACGACCTGCTCCGCATGACGGTGGACATTGTGTCGGCCTATGTCGGCAATAATGTTCTTCCCACCCAACAGATCCCGGACGTCATCACCACCGTCTATGCCTCGCTTACGGATCTCAAGGGCGGTCAACGTGACATCCAGTCGGAACCGCTGCGCCCCGCCGTACCCATCAAGAAGTCGGTGACTCCGGAATATATTGTCTGTCTGGAGGATGGGAAGAAGCTGAAGATGCTGAAGCGCCATCTGCGCTCCACCTACGGCATGAGCCCGGATGATTACCGGACGAAATGGGGCCTCCCCCAGGACTACCCCATGGTCGCGCCGAACTATGCCGCCCAACGTTCTGAATTCGCGAAGAAAATCGGCCTTGGCCGGACGTCCACCCGGCAGCCGCGCCGTCGCGCGTCCTGATCTGCGGCATGGCGGTGCCGGAAGCCCGTCTCCCGATGGAAATACAAAGGCCGCCCCCGATGGGGCGGCCTTTTCCTTTGGGCTCGGATGTCCCGGACAAGGCGTCAATCGCCGGTGTCAGCGACCCGGCTGGATGCCGGCCTTTCGGGCCAGGACATAATTCAGCTTGGCGATTGCAGTCCGGGACAGGGTGTGGCGTCCGGCACCGGCCGGGCCCTGGATTGTCACTTCCGTGTTGGTGACGGTATCGATGGCCGATACCCGCATGATGGCGCCAACCTGCTGGAATTCCAGCAGCACCGTTCCCTGACGCTCCTGCCCCATGTCCCCCCCAAGACCCTGTACCCGAACTCCGGCGGTCCCGTGTCCCACCCGAAGCGGCGGCCCTACCTGGCCCGACCCTCAGGCGAGCGACGTGGAGTAGGTGGTGTAATCCAGTGCCGATGTCCAGAAGCGCTCCAGCTTGCGCATGGTTTCGTTGGCGCGCTGCAATTCCTCCTGGGAAATGCCGGCCTGCCCATCCAGGGCGGCGATCTGCCGCTCGAAAAGGGTGCTCACCTTGTCACGGAGGGACAGCCCCTTCTCCGACAGCCGCACCCTGACCGACCGGCGGTCATGGGGCGAACGCTCCTGGGAGATGTAGCCGTTCTCGAACATCTTTTTGACGTTGTAGGAGACATTGGACCCCAGGTAATAGCCCCGGGCCGTCAGCTCCCCGACCGTCAACTCGTCATCGCCGATGTTGTAGAGGATCAGGCTCTGGACGTTGTTGATGTCCTGCACACCCAGCCGGTCCAGCTCGACCTTCAGCACTTCCAGGAAATGGCGGTGCAGGCGCTCAATCAGCAGGATGCTGTCATAGTAGGGCTGTCGCAACTCCCTCTCCCTTCATTCCCGGGCCTGGTCTGGCGGCAGGCGCACGGATACGCCCATCGCCCGATTACCCTTGTGTGCAAGGCCATGCAAGAGGGTAACCGGGAGACAACGCGGATTCACCATATAACTTGACAGCTTATCGCATCAATTCCCGGCAAGCATCTTGATAATTGCGGAAAAATCCAACCCTCCCTTGCCGGAGGCGGCGCACATCTCATAAAGCGCGGCAGCATTGGCCCCCAGCGGGGTCGCGGCGCGGCTGCCCGCCGCCGCCTGCTGGGCCAATTTCAGGTCCTTCAGCATCATGTCGACGGTGAAGCCGGGGGCATAATCCCGGTTGGCGGGGGATGTGGGGACCGGTCCCGGCACTGGACAGTAGCTGGTAAGGGACCAGCACTGGCCGGATGATTTGGCACTGATGTCGAACAGCTTCTGCCGGTCCAGCCCCAGCTTGTCGGCCAGCACGAAAGCCTCAGACACGGCGATCATGGAGATGCCCAGGATCATGTTGTTGCAGATCTTGGCCGCCTGACCGGTGCCGGGGCCACCGGCATGGACGATGGTCTTGCCCATCGCCTCCAACACCGGCTTCGCCCGCTCCACCGCCGCCTCGCTGCCGCCGACCATGAAGGTCAGGGTGCCCGCGGCGGCCCCGCCGGTACCGCCGGAAACGGGCGCGTCCACCATGGCGAATCCCCGCGCTTCCACCGCCGCGGCCACGGCACGCGATGTCTCCACATCGACGGTGGAGCTGTCGATGAACAGGGCGCCATGGGCAGCGGTGTCGGCCACCCCGCCCTCATCCAGGTAGACGCTGCGGACATGGGGTCCGGCGGGTAGCATGGTAACCACCACCTCCGCCCCAGCCGCGGCGGCACCGGCACCCGCGGCCCGGACACCGCCGTCCGCCTCCAGCGCCGCCAACGCCGCCTCCGCCCTATCGAATCCGACGACCCGATGGCCCGCCTTCAGCAGATTCCTTGCCATGGGCAGGCCCATATTGCCCAGCCCGATGAACGCAATGGTCGCCATGCTCTTCCTCCCCGGTGTGCTGTTCTTGAAGAGGGGTCGGCTGCGGCCGTGAAGCGGTGCCGCCCCCCAGCGTCGGTATCAATCCTCGAAATGCAGGCCGCCATCGGCGGGCGGCGCGAAATGGGCCAGCACATCGGCCGCCCCCACCCCGTCCATGTCGGCCGGCTGCCATTTCGGCGACCGGTCCTTGTCCACCAGGACGGCGCGGATGCCCTCATAGAAGTCATGGCCGCGCATGATCCGCTGGACCACGGCGAATTCCAGCTTCATCGCATCGTCGAAGGTCAGCTCGGCCCCCCGGCGAAGCTGCTCCAGGGTCAGCTTCAGGCTGGTGGGTGACATGGTGCGGATGATCCGGGCCGTGGCCAGGGCGATCCCGCTCCCCTCCGCCTCCAGCCCCATTGTCTCCAGGTCTTCCAGCACCGCCTCCACCGTGTCATGGGCAAAGCAGCGGTCGATCATGCCGCGCAGGGCCGGCAGGGTCGGCGGATCCACCGCCACCTCATGGGTGGCGATCAGGTCGGATGCCCGCTTGTGCGGATCGGCGGCCGCGGCCCAGTCGGCGGCGGTCAGGTCCGCCACCAGCGCGTCCAGCCTGTCGGCCGGCACATGGGCCGTAGCCAGGCCCAGGTAATGCAGGTCCCCCGCTTGCAGCCGTGCCCCGGTGAGGCCCAGGTAGCGGCCCATATGACCGGGCAGCCGGGGCAGGAAATAGGTCCCGCCCACATCGGGGATCAGACCGATCCCCGTTTCCGGCATGGCGAACAGGGTCTTCTCCGTCGTCACCCGGTGGGACCCGTGGACCGACAGGCCGACACCCCCGCCCATGGTGATCCCGTCGATCAGAGCGATATAGGGCTTGGGGAAGGTCTTGATCCGCCGGTTGAGGCGGTATTCCTCGAAGAAGAACGCCCGTGTCAGCCCCTCCACAGCGCCCGCCTGCATGGCCCGGCCGGCATCCCAGACGGCGCGGACATCGCCGCCGGCGCAGAACGCACGGTCCCCCGCCCCGCGGATCACCACCGCATGGACGGCCGGGTCCGCCGCCCAGGCGCGGAGTTGGGGATCGATCACCCGGATCATGTCCAGGGTCAGGGCATTCAATGCCTTCGGCCGGTTCAGCGTGATCAGGCCGACACCGCCGGAGACGGTGCAGAGGACATCCTCGGTCATCTTTTCCTCACATGTAGGTCGGATTAGCGCAGCGTAATCCGACACGCCCGATGGCACCGTCCCTGTCGGATTACGCGGGCATGCGCCCGCTAATCCGACCTACGCCCCTCACTCCGCCAACAGCTTGCGGGCGACGATCATGCGCATGACCTGGTTCGTGCCCTCCAGGATCTGGTGGACGCGCAGGTCGCGCACGAACCGTTCCACCGGGTATTCCTTGATGTAGCCGTAGCCGCCGTGGAGCTGGAGCGCATCATTCGCCACCTTGAACCCGTAATCGGTGGCGAAGCGCTTGGCCATGGCGCACCAGGTGGTGGCGTTGGGGTTGCCCTTGTCCAGGGCATCCGCCGCACGGTGGACCATCAGGCGGGCTGCATCCAGTTCGGTCGCCATATCCGCCAGCATGAACTGCAGGGCCTGGAAATCGGCCAGCTTCTGCCCGAACTGCATCCGGCTGTTCATGTAGGAACGTGCCTGGTCCAGGCAGGCCCGCGCCCCGCCCAGGGAGCAGGCGGCGATATTGATGCGCCCGCCGTCCAGCCCCTTCATGGCGAAGCGGAAGCCCTCCCCCTCCTCCCCCAGCCGGTTGGCGACGGGAACACGGCAATCCTCCAGGATCACGGTGGCGGTGGGCTGGCTGTTCCAGCCCATCTTCTTTTCCTTCTTGCCGAAGGACAGGCCGGGTGTGCCCTTCTCCACCACGATGGCGGAGATGCCCTTCGGCCCCGGCCCGCCGGTGCGGCACATGACGACGTACAGGTCCGTTGCCCCGGCGCCGGAGATGAAGGCCTTGGACCCGTTCAGGACGTAATGGTCCCCGTCCCGCTCCGCCCGGGTGCGCAAGGACGCGGCATCGGACCCGCTTCCCGGCTCCGTCAGGCAGTAGCTGCCAAGGATGTCCATGGCGAACATGGACGGCAGCCAGCGCTGCTTCTGCTCTCCGTTGCCGAAGCTGTCGATCATCCACGCCACCATGTTGTGGATGGAGATATAGGCGGCGGTGGAGGGGCAGGCGGCGGACAGCTCCTCGAACAGGATGGCCGCGTCCAGCCGGGTCAGGCCGGTGCCGCCGAATTCCTCCCCGCAGTAAAGGCCGGCGAATCCAAGCTTCGCCGCCTCCCGCAGCTTGTCCACGGGGAAATGCCCGGTCTCATCCCATTCCGCCGCGTGGGGGGCGAGGTGTTCCTGTGCGAACCCGCGCGCCATGTCCTGGAAGGCGCACTGATCGTCGGTAAGGGTGAAATCCATGGATCGGGCCCGGTCTGGTGGTGGATTGTTTTGTTTGAAACGGGATCATAGTGGCATGCCCTCTCCTGTCAACGCGGGTGGCCTGTCAACGAAGGTGGCCGGTGAACCCGGGCGGGGGCAGAAAGGAGCCTGGTGGACCGCCGGCGCCCGGCCGCTGTTCTGTCACAGGTTTCCCGCCGCTGAAGGATGATCCCATGAAGCTGACCGTGGTGCTGAACCGTTCCGCCGGATCACTGGCCGGACGCAGCCCGGGGGAGGCGGTGGCGGAGGTGACGGCCGCATTCCGGGAGGCCGGCCACAGCGTGGACTGCACCATCGTCCCGGGGGCGGAGGTGGCGGGCGCCCTGGAGCGGGCGCGGGACGGGGCGGCCGATGTGGTGGTGGTGGGGGGTGGTGACGGCACCATCGTCAGTGCCGCCCGCATCCTGGCCGACAGCGGCAAGGCCCTGGCCGTGCTGCCCCTGGGTACGATGAACCTGCTGGCCCGGGACCTGGGCATCCCCTTCGACATTGCGGAGGCGGCCCGCGCCCTGGCCGCCGGCCGGATAGAGGCCATCGACATGGGGGAGGTGAACGGCCACCCCTTCCTGAACAACTCCGCCATCGGCCTTTACCCCCGCATGGTTCGGGAGCGGGAGCAGGAGCGCAACCGCCACGGGCTGGGCAAGTGGCCGGCCATGCTGCTCGCCTTCGGCCGGATCATCGCCCATCTGCCCCGGCTGACCGTGGCGATCGACCTGGGTGACGGCCAAGGGCCGCAGGTGATGGAGACACCGTTCCTGGCCGTGGCCAACAACCGCTACGACCAGGGTTTCGGGCCGATCCTGCGCCGCACCAGCCTGACCCGCGGCACCCTGGCCGTCTATGCCTCCCGCCACCGCAGCCGCTGGCGCGTCCTGCGCCTGATCGCCACCCTGTTCGGGGGGGATTGGGCCGGTGATCCGGAGCTTCAGGTGACGGAGACGACAGCCCTGACCGTGCGCAGCCGCCGGCCCATCCTGCGCGTCGCCAATGACGGCGAGTTACTGCTGCTGCCCACCCCGCTCACCTACCGCATCCGCCCAGGCGCGTTGAAGGTGCTGCGGCCCCTGCTGGACCGTCACGGATGACAACACCATGATCCCGATCCAGGCAGGATCCACATCACCGGGACGAGGCGGGGGTGTCGTCACGGAGGATCGGCGACAGAGTAGAAATATCGGCGAGGCGATACCTGTCCAGGCTATGTCGGCAGACATCCCATATCGCGACCGTCCTGTGATCCTGGTCGATCCCCGTCACATCAAACAGCACACCGATGTTGTCTCTGAACCTGTAATGCTTGCGCTGAAAGCCGTTTGCCGAACGGAAAGGAATTGACATAAGCGTTCCATGTGCCGGATCGGCCCCATGGCATTGAAGCTCTTCACAAATCTCGACGAATTCCACTCGCTCCGTCTTGTCGGCAAACGCGGCGAGAAGCGCTTCTTCCGTGATGTCAGGTGCTTTGACAAGGTGGTACACGGTCATGTTCCGCACAGCATACCCCTGAGGATGCCGCGGTTTCCCTCAGCATCCTGTACAACCGAAGAAAATCGGCAGGGGGTTGAGGTTATTTGAACTTGGACAGATCAAGGGGGGTCCAGCCGGCCCCGCCAGCGGGGCCATATTCCGCCATCCGCCGCTCCATGCGTGACTGAAATGCCGTCGGAACCTGATCGGCACTCAACGGCACAGCGGAGGACGCGGTCGGCTTGTCCACACCCTTGGGGCTTTGGGATGCACCCGTGTGTGCCACACTCGCCATGGCATGGCCCTTCGTCGAACCGCGCTTCATCTGCCCCGTGCGTGCCATATGCCTACCCTCTGAAAGCCCAGGCGACCAGCGTCGTCGCCATGCACCATTACGTTTGAAGACTGTGCTCGCTTAGTCCGGTGAGCACAAGGCGAAAGCGTTTGGCTGCATCTCGCTTGATCCCGATAGGGGCGTACGTCGCTGATCTACGCTGATTTGCGTTGATTCGATCGAAGTTACGCGAAAATCAGCTTGGACGCGCTGATATGACGCCAACGTCGTTGACACCACACCGTCCTGGCCATACCGTTCCTCAGTTGATCGATCATGACTCGAATCACGGTAAGAATGATTCGCTGATATCCTTCCCCTCCCCTTCCGCCTTGGCCTTCCTATCGTCGGACGGAAAAGATGCGCGCCATCTACCACCTGCGAACGTTGCCGGAGTTGCAGACGTTGGTGGGGCACATCACCAATGCCAAGCTCGCCCTCAGCGCTCAGGTCGCTCCGAACACCATCAGTGCGCTCCGCTTTGGACGTCCCGTCACCGCCCGAAAAGCCTATGGAGTTTGGAACGCGATCGGGCAGATGGCGAAGGACATCGGCATTACCCTGCCGGAGTCGAAGGGGCCGCAACGCTCATCCCATCGTCTTGTCCGCGTTGAAGAATTGGCCAGGCGGTCAGGTAAGGAGGGGTTGCTGGGCCTTCGCGACAAGGATGGCTATCTGACGGATAGGAAACTGGCGCAGGCAGCGGCGGGCGCATGCATGACACCATGGTTTCGAGCCGTCCTGACCCAGGCATTGGTGGAGGCCGGCGTTGCACAGATGGTCGTCGATCAGCATTTTATCGAGGAGGCGGAAGACGTTCGGATCGATGCGATCGTCGACGAGAGTCTATGAGGGGGCAGCCCCTGCCCCGCTTGAGCCACCGCCGCCGATAGGCGTAGCATCCGGCCATCGCCACCACCCGGACCCCGCCCGATGAGCCTGCACCCCCATCTGAACGCCGCCTTCCCGCGCACCCGCCTGCGCCGCAACCGGGCGGATGACTGGACCCGGGCCCTGGTGCGGGAGACGGTGCTGACCACCGATGATCTGATCTGGCCCGCCTTCGTCATCGACGGGCCGACCCGGCGGGAGGCGGTGGCCAGCATGCCGGGGGTGGAGCGCCTGAGCATCGACCTGATGGTGGAGGCGGTGGCGCAGGCGCGCGACCTGGGCATCCGCGCCGTCGCCCTGTTCCCCATCACCCCACCCGACCTGAAGACGCCGCGGGGGGAGGAGGCGACGAATCCCGACAACCTGATGTGCCGGGCGATCCGCGCCATCAAGGCGGCGGTGCCCGATATCGGCCTGCTCTGCGATGTCGCCCTGGACCCCTATACCAGCCACGGCCATGACGGCATCGTGGAGGACGGGCGCATCCTGAATGATGAGACGGTGGAGGTGCTGGTGGCCCAGGCCGTTGTCCAGGCGGAGGCGGGCTGCGATATCGTCGCCCCGTCCGACATGATGGACGGCCGCATCGGGGAAATCCGCGATGCCCTGGACGGGGCCGGCCACGACCATGTCCGCATCTGCGCCTATGCAGCCAAGTACGCCAGCGCCTTCTACGGTCCGTTCCGGGAGGCGGTGCAGTCCGGCGGCTTCCTGAAGGGCGACAAGAAGACCTACCAGATGGACCCCGCCAATGCGGAGGAAGCCCTGCGGGAGGTGGCGCTGGACATCCAGGAAGGTGCCGACATGGTGATGGTGAAGCCCGGCCTGCCCTATCTGGACATCATCCGCCGGGTGAAATCCGCCTTCCAGGTGCCGACCTTCGCCTATCACGTCAGCGGCGAATACGCGATGCTGCGGGCCGCGGCCACCAATGGCTGGCTGGATTACGACAAATGCCTGCTGGAAACGCTGCTGGCCTTCAAACGGGCCGGCACCGACGCCGTCCTGACCTACGCCGCCCTGGACGCCGCCCGCCTGCTGCGCAAGGGGTGAGTTTAGGCCCGGCGCCGATTGTCGCCCCTCGGGCTTTCGCCCTCGCAGCGACCTACGTTCAGCACCGGTCCGCCTTATTCCGCCGCCTGGCCGTAGGCCGGCAGGTCGGCGCGTTCGCGCTTCAACTGTTCGGCCACCAGGAAGGCAAGCTCCAGCGCCTGGCTGGCGTTCAGGCGCGGGTCGCAGGCGGTGTGGTAGCGCAGGGCCAGGGCGTGGTCGGTGATCGACTGGGCACCGCCCGTGCACTCCGTCACGTCCTGGCCCGTCATTTCGAAATGCACGCCGCCGGGATAGGCCCCCTCCTCCCGACAGACCTGCATGAAGCTTCGCACTTCCGCCAGGATGCGGTCGAAGGGCCGGGTCTTGTAGCCGGTGGAGGACTTGATCGTGTTTCCGTGCATGGGATCGCAGGACCAGACGACCGTCCGCCCCTCCCGCAGCACCCGGCGCAGGATCGGCGGCAGCTTGTCTTCCGCCTTGTCATGGCCCATGCGGCAGATCAGGGTCAGGCGACCCGGCTCATCCTCCGGGTTCAGGATGTCGATCAGGCGGATCAGCTCATCCGGATCGGTGCTGGGCCCGCATTTCAGGCCGATCGGGTTGCGGATGCCGCGCATGAATTCCACATGCGCCCCGTCCGGCTGGCGGGTGCGGTCGCCGATCCACAGCATATGGGCGGAGCCGTCATACCAGCCGCCCAGCCCTTCGTCATAGCGGGTGAAGGGCTGCTCATAGGGCAGCAGCAGCGCCTCATGGCTGGTGAAGAACTCCGTCTCGCGGAGCTGCGGCGTGGTGCCGCCGGTGATGCCGCAGGCGGCCATGAAGGACAACGCCTCATCCAGGCGGCCGGCCAGATCCTGGTAACGCGCCCCCTGGGGGGAGTTTTCCACGAAGCCCAGGTTCCACTGGTGCACCTTGTGCAGGTCGGCATAGCCGCCCTGGGCAAACGCGCGCAGCAGGTTGAGGGTCGATGCCGCCTGGTTGTAGGCCTGGAGCATACGGTCCGGGTCGGGCACCCGGGCCTCGGCCGTGAAGTCGAAGCCGTTGATGATGTCGCCGCGATAACTGGGCAGCTCGCAGCCGTCGATCACCTCCGTATCGGCGCTGCGGGGCTTGGCGAACTGGCCGGCCATGCGGCCCACCTTCACCACCGGGGTCGCCCCGCCGAAGGTCAGCACCACGGCCATCTGCAGCAGCACACGGAAGGTGTCGCGGATATTGTTGGGCGTGAATTCGGCGAAGCTTTCGGCGCAGTCACCGCCCTGCAGCAGGAAGGCCTCGCCCTTCGCCACCTTGGCCAGATGGGCCTTCAGCTTTTCCGCCTCCCCGGCGAAGACCAGGGGCGGCTGGCGGGTCAGGTCCTGCTCCACACGGGCCAGGGCGGCCGCGTCGGGATAGTTCGGAACCTGCCGGATCGGCTTCTGGCGCCAGCTGTCGGGCGCCCATCCGGACGTCCTGCCCTGTACCGGGCTTCCCTGTACCGGGCGCCCCTGCACCGTGCCCCGCGGCATGTTCTCGGTCGTCATGACCCACCTCATCCTACCTGCGCACCCGTTGCACGCACCGGGGCACCTGCCCGGAACCCTGGGAAAGCGGTGCGATGACGGCCTTCCGCCCGGGCATACCGCGTTGCAACGGGGACGGAAGTTTTAAACCGCACCCCGGAACATTTCCAGATGTTATCCCCTGTCCGGGACGCAAACATCGTACCCGTTCAGCGCAGGGCCCCTTATACTGGCTTCCGCATCTGTGATCAGCGAGCGGCGGCGTCAAGCGTGACCACCTCATCCCCTGCCTATTCCCCTGCCAGGGCCTGGCTCCGGGCCCTTTCCGTCTACGCCGACCGGCGCATCCTGACCGTCCTGTTCCTGGGATTTTCCAGCGGTCTTCCCCTGCTGCTGACGGCGGGAACGCTGAACGCCTGGCTGACGGAGGCGGGGGTCAGCCGCACGGCGATCGGGCTGTTCGCGGCGGTCAGCATTCCCTATGCCTTCAAATTCGCCTGGGCCCCCCTGATCGACCGGTTGACCCTGCCGGTGCTGACCCGGCGGCTGGGGCGCCGCCGGGGCTGGGCCCTGTTCACCCAGGTCTGCCTCGCGGGCGCCCTGGTCTTCCTGTCCACCACCGACCCCGCGACGGACCTGTGGTGGACGGCCATGGCGGCGGTCTGCGTCGCCTTCTGCGCGGCCAGCCAGGACATCGTGATCGATGCCTACCGGATCGAGGTACTGGCCCAGGACCAGCAAGGGGCCGGGGCGGCGGCGGTGACCGCCGGGTACCGCCTGGGCATCATCGCCGCCGGGGCGGGCGGGCTGGCCCTGGCCTCCCTGGTGGAATCCCTGGGGGTGCCGAAGGATCAGGTGTGGCCCACGGTCTATCTGGGCATGGCCGGGCTGGTGGGTGTCGGCATGGTGACCGTGCTGCTGAGCCGGGAGCCGGAGGCCGCCGCCTCACCGGAGGGGGCGCGGCTGCTGGCGGAGGCCGATGCTTGGCTGGCCAAGCGGCCGGGGCTGGGGCGACGGCAGCGGGAACTGGCGGCCTGGGTCTACGGCGCGGTGATCGCCCCCTTCCGCCAGTTCATGACCCGCGGCCACTGGCCCCTGATCCTGCTGTTCATCGCCACCTACAAGCTGGGGGACGCCTATCTGAACCAGATGGCGATGACCTTCTATCTTCAGACCGGGTTCACCCGCACCCAGGTGGCGGGCATCACCCAGCTGTTCGGCATGCTGTGTTCCATCGGCGGGGTGATCGCCGGCGGCCTGTTCGTCGCCCGCTACGGCATCCTGCGGGCCTTGATGGTCTGCGGTGTCCTGCAGATGTCCACCAACCTGGTCTATGCCCTGCTGGCGGAATCGGGGGCGGACCTGCGGCTGCTGACCATCGCCATCGGCATGGACAATTTCAGCGGCGGCATGGGGACGGCGGCCCTGGTCGCCTATCTGTCCAGCCTGTGCGATGCCGCCTACACCGCCACCCAATACGCGCTGCTGTCCAGCTTCATCTCCGTCGGCCGGGATTTCCTGGCGGCGGGCAGCGGCTGGCTGGCCGATACGCTGGGCTGGACCGGCTTCTTCCTGTCCTCCATGGCCTTGGCGCTGCCGGCCCTGCTGCTGCTGGTCTGGCTGGCAAGGATCGAGCGGCGGGCCGGCGGGCCCCCGGCCGGTCAGGGCACCGGGCAGGGGCAGGCGCAGTAGCACATGTTGGGGCGGCCGGGCACAGGGATCGGCGTCTGACCGATCGGTTCCGGCGGCGGGGTTGTTCCGCCACCACCGCCCCCACCGGGGGGTGACGTTCCACCCCCACCCGGAGGTGACGTTCCACCCCCACCGGGAGGTGACGTTCCACCCCCACCGGGAGGTGACGTTCCACCGCCACCGGGAGGTGACGTCCCGCCGCCCCCGCCGGGCGGGACGGTGCCACCCCCGCCACCGGGCGGGACAGTGCCCCCACCGCCGGGCGGTATTGTCCCACCTCCACCGGGCGGTATTGTCCCACCCCCACCAGGGGGAACGGTACCGCCCCCTCCCGGCGGGACAGTGCCACCCCCGCCACCGGGCGGGACGGTGCCACCACCCCCGTCTGGAGGAAGTGTGCCCCCGCCACCACCGGGCGGCACGGTCCCTCCCCCGCCCGGCGGGATGGGGCCACCACCACCGCCGCCCCCGCCCCCGCCACCGCCACCGCCACCGCCACCGCCACCGCCGCCGCCGCCGGGGACCGTGGGGATGCCGGGCACGCCGGGCACGCCGGGAATGATGGGGGGTATGATGATAGGCGGGGTGCCGGGAACGGGGATTCCCGGGCCGCCGGGTACGGTTCCCGGCGGTGTTCCCGGCACCGTGCCGGGGGGTGTTCCACCATCGCCGGGCGGTGTTCCGGGCTGGCCCGGGGGCTGGCCCGGCGGCACCGGCTGACCGGGCGTCTGACCAGGAGGCTGGCCGGGGATACCCGGTGGCGGTCCGGGGGGAATGACCGCAACCTGGTCGGGCGGCGGCCTCACCGGCGGCAGGGACGGGATATCGACCGGCACCTGCCCCAGATCCACAACCGTCCGCCCGGCGGAGGAGATGATCTGCCCACCAACAATGCCGACCACCGTGGTGACGCCCAGCACGGTGGAGAGTGTGCTGTTGACGGCAACCAGGCTGATCGGACGATCGGCGAAGATCTGCGGCTCGATCAACTCGGCCCGCAGCACCACCTCCTGCCGGGCAACACTTTCAGCCAGGTCCAGCCGCACCTCCGCCTGGTCGGCGATGATGGACGGGCGGCGCGCGCCCCGGACCCCCAGTTCCACATCCTCCAGCATCAGCCGGGGCGGAAACCCCGCCACCGTGGCCGGCAGGGCCGCCACCTGAAGGCCCGAACCCGGCAGGGCATTGATCCGCTGCATCACCTGGGACGCGCGGGCGGGCAGATCGAAGGCGGTGGGAATCAGCAGGATCAGCAGGCCGATCATGACGATCAGGAACAACACCAGCCGAAACAGCCAGCGCAGCGGAAGCAGGAGGATCTGAAGCATGTCGGGCCGCAGGGGCTGGGGAACACACCCGGAAGGATAGGGCATGGCCCGGCATGGGGGCCAACGACTTCTGTTCGGGGCATGTCCAGCACCGCCCTTTCCCCCGGCTGCGCCATGGACAGGGGACGGGAAGTCGCCCATGCTCTGCTCCGGTTCCCGCCCTGGGTCCCGCCCAGGGATCCCCAAAGGCCCCGCCGATGACCGCGCCGCCCACCTGCCCGCCATGACCAAGTCCGGTGAGGATCAGACCACCGGGGCCGATCCCGCAGCACCCCGGCCCTTCAGCTTCCGCTGGCGCCGGGCGGATGGGCGGGTGACGGTGCTGAACTGCCTGGCGCGCAGCCAGAAGGAGGCGGAGGAATCGGCCCGCCGGGCCGGCTGGCCGGGCCATGACGGGACACGGGCTGATCGCTTCCGCGCCTGGCTGAAGCAGGCGGTGCTGTCCGATCTGCCGCCCGCCCCGATGCCGGGGGAGATGGACGCCGTCGTCCCCCCGCCCCAGCACGGCCCGGCCCTTCGCCTCCCGGAAAAGGCGGACCCAGGCCACGGGAAGCCAGTACCCCCGGCGGGGGAGGAGGATCGGTGAATCCGGGCTTGACAGACCCCCCGCCTTCCCCTAAATGACGGCTCCCGTCGCGACAGGTTCGGCAACGACCCCGCCGCGGCGGTCCTCTGAGGCACCGTAGCTCAGTGGTAGAGCAGGGGACTCATAAGCCCTTGGTCGGGTGTTCAAATCACCCCGGTGCTACCATCTGGAAACCCTGTCAGGTCAAGGACTTGGCAGGGTTTTCTTGTTTGTTCTGACGGGATATGTGCGGTCACGTCGATTACGTTGGACCGCACGGTTTTCCTGGGTTTTCGACGGGCCGCGGAAACTCCGTGGCACCGGCGTGGCACCCGACGTTCATGCGGCGTTCCGCGTTACGGTTGGTGGGTCAGGATCGGCACGGGCGGCAAGCTCGATCGGGTGCACACCGATTCGCCACAGCAGCTCCAACACCAGGGCCTGGGCGCGCCGGGACAGGGGAGTAGCGACGTCCCGATAGGCGCAACCGTCGAGCAGTCGGTCGACGCGGGCCATGGACGTCAAGGGCGGCAGGCAGCGGTCGGCCGGGATCTGGCCCAGCCACTCCCGCGCGCGGGCAGCCACCTGGGGGTTGGTCGGCCACCTGTTCGGCAGTGCATAGGCTGCGGGCAGCCGCGACAGATCCTTCATCACCCTGGTAAAATCCTGAAAGGATGGGCCGAAGGGCAGGATGACCAGGTCAGCGAAGGACTGGACCAGCTTGTCCAGTTCGGGCCTGGCCGCGGCGCCGTCGAGCACGACAAGCAGCCGTTCTTGCTGGTCGAGGTGTTCAAGAAGCGCGGGGAGGTCGCTGAGGTTGCGGCCATCCAGGGGGAGGTATCGGCGCAGACCGCCGACGGGGTCATCCTGGGGGTCCGTGGTGATGACGGCCGCATCGATTCTCTGGGGCAGGCTGCCGGCGCCATGACCGATCAGGTGGGCGACCGTCGTCTTGCCAGTCCCGCCCTTTTCACCGACGATCGCGATCAGCTTAGCCATAGTGCTGCTCCAGAATTAACAGGATGAGCTGCTGTCGTGTGATCGTCCGGCCGGCGGCCTTACTTCTGTCCGCAGCATCATCCACCAGCTTGCCCATCATCTTCGCCGGCACCCTCAGCGTGATGGGACTGGTATCGCTCGCTTGCTGGCCTCCAGTCTGAGGTTCGGGCGGCGGCACAGCCTGAGCGCCCCCTGTCGACAGACCGGCAAGGCCGGTCTTCAGTTTCGTGAAATCGCGCGCTTTTCCTGCCATCGAAACACCGTAGAGCTGAAGCGTTAAAGCACTATAGCGCTACGATGCCGTGACGCCGAAGCGCTATGAATGCATAGCGTCTTAACGCTAAACATCTTTAGCGGCATAGCGCGATGATCCCTAGCCGAGCTGTCGTTCCATGGCCGCGGCGATTCGGTTGTCGTCGGCCGGGTCGGTCCAAAGGTGACCGTAGAGGTCCATGGTCATCTGCAGCGACGCATGACCCATCAGGTGCTGCACCCGCTTGGGCATCAGCCCCTGCTCGATCCATAGGCTGGCAGCCGCGTGGCGCAGGGTATGCGGCGTGAAGATCGGCTTGCCCGTCGCCGCGACCAGCCCTGCCGTCTTCATCAGCGGCACCCACCAGCGGTGATAAACGTTGGCGTGGCTTTCGACGGTGCCGGCGCCGGTCGGAAAGACCAGGTGCAGGTCACTGACGGGTGCGTGCTTCAGCCAGTCCTTCAGGGCGCCGACGGCGCGGGGGCCGAGCGGCACGCGGCGCCGGCCGGCACGGGTCTTCGGCGCCTTGATGCTGCCGTACTGGTCGGCCGCCTGGCTGACGGTCAGGTTTGGGTGCGCGCCGTGCAGCACCAGCGCGCCGCGGGGCAGGCCGCGCAGCTCCCCCATGCGCAGCCCGCAATAGAGCATCAGCAGGACCATGGAAAGGCTGCGCCCGTGGTCATCGGCCTTGGCAGCCGCATCCACCAACGCCTTGAGATCGACCTTGGGCGGGATCTCCACCCTGCCCTCCTCGTCCCCGTCGCCCTCGATCCGGATCCCGTCGCCCGGGGAGCTGGCCAGCCACTCTCGACGCCGGCACCAGGACAGGGCCATCTTGACGGTCTTGAGCGCTTTGCGGGCCATATGGTCCGACAAAGCGAGCTGCAGGTCGGCGGCGAAGGCCTCCACGTCCGCGGGGCGAAGGCGGGTCAGCAGTACCTTGGCCAGCGGCCGGCCCTGCAGATGACAATCCAGGTGGGAGCGGTACTTGGCATAGGTGGCGCGGGCGCGCTTGCCGGCGCGGACCTTCAGCTCGAACTCATCCAGCCAAGCGTAGCAGCCTTCCTGGACCGTGCGGCTGGCGCGGTCCGGGACGTGGTTCCCCGTCTGGATCTGCCCCTCGATCCGGACTCTCTCCGTATCCGCGTCCCGCTTCAGGGTGAAGTTCTTGCGGTGCCGGTTGCCTTGAGAATCCACATAGGACAGCTGCCAGCGCTTTACGCTGGAGCCGTCCCTGCGGGTCCGTGTAATGGGGCGGACTGTAGCCATAGCATAGCGTAGCGTTCACACCCGTTACGGTTCAAATGCATTCGCGCGGATGAGCGGGCGGAATGGGGTTTGTTCAGGTGGGAGCGGGGTCGTCGGCCGCAACAGAGTTGCTGCGGACGTCAGCCCTTACCGGGGTTTCTTCGACGGCGCCGAGCTTCTCGGCCCAGTAGCGCCGGACTGCCGACCGGCTGGTCACCAGACCCAGACCCGGCACCCGGACGATGGGCATGCCATCGCCCGTCCGCTGGTAGGAATCCGCGACCGTGTAGACTGTCCGCTCCGCGATACCGAGGTAGCGGGCGATCGCCGGCGCCCCTTTGACCAGGTCCAGCTCGACGGCAGGCATGTCGGATTCAGCGTGCATGTCCTCTCCCCCGATCACGGCCGCCAGAGCCCGCGGTGCTGGGCACCGTCAAGCACGGGTAGGGGTATGACCCGTGCCACATGCTTGGGGCTGGGCGCCTGCTTGAGGTAGAACGGAATCCTGCGCTCGGCACACCAGTCCCGGGTAGCGCGCGCCAGCTCCCCGAATTCCTCCGGGGTCATCGGGCGACCGGCGCCCTGCATGGCACCAAGGATCACCCATTCGGCGAAGTCCCAGCCGTCGACCCCACCAGGTCCCAGCGCGGGCTCATAGCTCACGCCGATCCGCCATCCGGCCTTGGCCAGCGCAGCAGCGGCCGGCAGCTTCTTCGAGGCCTCCCTCCCATTCTCCTGGCTGCTGAGTATGACCAGGTTCCGGGGCGGCCAGGTCAACGCGTGGTCCGACCGGAGGCCCCCGACCGCCCGGGCCAGGCGTGGCAGCGCTTCAACCACCCTGTGGGTCGGCAGGACATACAGATGGGCAGGCGTTTCGGCCACCCGTCGCAGCACCTGGAACAGGCTGTCCAGCGGCACAGCGGAATGGAACAGGTCGCCGAGGTCGTTGAGGAACACCACGCGCGGCTTCTTCCATCTGTCGACCACGTCCATCTCCTCAGGCCGCACGGCCAGCTCACCCGTCCAGACCAGCTGACCCGCATCCGTCTTGCGGGTAAGGCCCGGGTAACGGCCGAAGCGACCGACCAGCTCCTTCGCCCAGCAGCCCCCGCAGCCCGGGCCGTACGGGTCGCACCCCTTGACGGGGTTCAGGACAGCGGGGCTGGCCTGGTGCTGTAGCGCCAGGTCGACGATGAAGTTCACATTGCAGCGGCTGGCCATGATGGTCATTCTGCCTTCTGACGGAAGACGTAGCAGCTGATGTTGCGACCGGCGAACCCCGGGTGGATCGAGCGGACGGTCTTGTAGTCAAGGAACTGACGGGACCTGCTGGATTTAAGGGTGCGCTTCAGTTCGATCACCGGGGGCAGGGACTGCCCTGACTTGCTGGCCAGGTCGCACACGTGGTTCAGGTTGACCGCCACGTACCCTGGTTGAGAGATGTGGTTGCAGTTCTCGACGCCGAGGTACTCGACGATGTCCCAGAACCGGTCGACGGTCGGATCGTCTTCGGCGATGGCGCCTTGGCGCTTCAGGGCGCCGGCACGCAAAAGGTTCATCGCCTCAGCCAGCCAGGCAGCCGGCATGGCCGTCAACTGGGCCAGAGCTTCGACCAAGGCCATCAGCTGTGCGTGATTCTTCCGGATACGGACGGTTTTCAGCATGGGATTCCCAGCAAGCTCACGTTCGTGCACCGGGATCCGGTCAGCCATCATCTTCAAGACCATGGCCTCCTGCGTCGTCGCCATCAGCACGAACCAGCTCATGGTCTCCACCGGCATGGTAGCCAGGGCATCCGCCGCGACCCTGCCCTCCTCTGTGTGCTCTGAAGTGTCGAAGTGGAGGTGGACGATACGCGTCATGATTGCTTCAGACGCCTTCACCTCGCTGTTCTGGGAGATGATCACCGACCCGCGGAACGGCGGCTCCTTGGTGTCGTTGCCGCCATTGGCCACACCGGTAGCGCGGCTCGGACGACCGTTGTAGGCGGTCTTGATTTCGTCCCAGTCGAACTGCCGCTGCTTGACACCATCGGACCCGTCACCACCGCGGTCGGACTCGATGAAGACCACAGGTAGATTCCCTACCTGTGACATTATGCGGCTTCGAGCGGCCGACGTGGATTTGTTCGGATCGAAACCTTCGTAGTTGGTTCGTCCGACCAACTTCCAGAGGGCTTCGATCAGGGTGGTCTTTCCAGATCCTGCCTGACCAGACAGTTCTAGGAACGGGAAGCTCTGCTGCTGTTGCCTAATCTGCTCGGCGAACAGGGTTCCCAAGTAGAATGCGGCGGTCACTATGCCCTTTGCCCCGAAGCTACGGTACACAAGCTCTAGCCATTTATCAGAATACTGAGTCCTATTGCCGATGCGCAGCTGCAAGCTCGACGTCATAGACAGTGACTTGATTGAAAGACCCTGAACCTCAAAGAAGTCTTCTGAATTTAGTTCGTAAACTCGCCCTGCCGATACTGCGTGGCTATTGAACACCCACGTCTTGTATTCCGACGCATAGCCGACAAAGTCGATAGTCTGCACCTGCCTGATGCCGTCAATATTGTTCTTAACAATCCAGTTCAGCTGGTGTGTTGAACCTGTGAACAGCGCGCCCGGAGCAATACTGAGGAGGCGCTTCTTGAACTCAGCTGCGGCGGCAATATGCGTTCCAGTAAATGTATCTTTTATCGGCTTGCGCTTATTGGGGAAGTCGATTTTGGAATAGTACCATGATTCTCCGACAAGTTCAGATTTTTGAAAGTAAAGGAAGCTTACCACAACATTGGCGATCTCCCGCACCTCGGCAGCGCGCTCCGCCGCTTCCGAGCTTATAGTCGCGTCGTCTTCGTTCGCAAAAGCAGGCTCTTCACGGACCGCCTTCTGAGCGAGCATGAAGCTCGCAGCCGGCAACTCAAACCAAAAGGTGCGCGCACCGTACTCCAGGGCGAAGGACGGGTTCCTCTTACGCTCCCAAATCAGAAGCGCCTTGGCGCGCGCGGTCGGCGCCAGCAGCAGAGATCCTTCGTGCCGGTACAGCTCCAAATCATCTTTGCTGAGCCCACCAGACGCGTGGGCATCGTTCCAATCGAGCTTCTTGGTTCCGACCTGGGGAATCAGCGCGGCACTGCAGGTATAGCCCGCCTCACGAGCCGTCGCCACATGCTGCAAGATGCGGGAGCATCCCGCCACATCATTATCGAGCGCCCATACCAGACGGGGCCGGATACCCTTCTGACGCAGCGCATCGAGAGACACATCCGGGTAGTTGTAGCAGGACAGCGTTGCTACGGCCGGAACACCGTGCTGGTGCAGGCTGATTGCGTCGATGCAGCCTTCCACCAGCCAGATCTCCTGGCCGTCTGCCGGGGCGAAGCCAGGGGGGGCCCACCAGAGCCCCTTGTAGTCCCCGACGAAATTGGCCTTTCGGACTTCCGAATCGTCACCTGGCGGGGACACCGTCACAGGCTCAACCAGGCGCTCCATCCACAGGTTCTTGTCCGGGGCGCGCGGGTCCATGATGTCGAAGACTACCGTCGCAGTGCGCCGGTTGCCGTAACGATGACTGAAGCTACCCTGGCGGTACCAACCCCGGCAGGCCCTGATATCCAAGTGACGGACGAACAACAGATAGGCATCTGCTGTCGCGTTCGGATTATCTGTAGTAGCTGGGTACCGCTCATTCAGTTTTTCAAAGGCGTCTGGGTACAGTTCCTTTGTTGACGCCGACCAGCCGCACTTATTCTCGCGCCCACATTTCAGAACGTTAGGCTGGGAAGTAGCAATAAACAACTCCCGCTCGCCGCACGCCGGGCATTTTCCGCCGCGAAGGTGGGCACCGCGAGCCTTCAATCCGTAGTCGCGCTTTAGGCGGCCAATCAGGTCCAGTCGCAGATCCTCCCGCATCAGACCTGACCTCCAGCAGAGTGGAAGGCCTGCCGCGAAACGCGGAGCACAGGTGCCCTCGGCGATCTAACCCGCAGCATCGGCGCGTCCTGATCGACAGCGGCGCCAAGAAGCACCGGCAGGATCAGTAGGACCCGGGTCACGCCGACACGAGCCCGATGGATGGACCGGCGCAGCGCCACCAGGTCTTGTTCGATCCGATCAAGCCGCTGTTCGGGTGTCGGATCATCATGAAGCAGGTGACCATAGACGTGGTCCAGGAACTGGCGGCCCCAATGCGCGACCATCCGCGAGAAATGCGGGGAGCGGGGAAACTGCCCGTTGCGCCATCCCTTGGCGGTGCGCTGTTCCGCGCCCGCGATTTGAGCCAGCACCTTCACGGGGTACCGCTGGGCCCAGTCGCCGAAGCGCTCCTGGACCTGCCGATCAACGTCCTGCATGGACATGGACTTGCCCTTCAGCCCGTTCCAGTGTGCGTGACAAGGAGCTCGGTCCATCATCAGTTCGCCTCGGCTGAAAGGGCAGGCGGCATGAAGTCACCGGGTACAATGCCTTCAAGCTTGCGGAGATTGGCCAGAGTGCAAGACCACTCCGGAAGGTCGATGCGGCGGACCACCGATTCCGAGACCTGGGCTTCCTTGGCCAGTCGGTTGTTCGACCACCCCTGGGATTCGCGGTAAGCCCGCACACGGGTCACCGATAACGTCACGAACATGCCTTCCCCCACGATCGGACAACCGTCATGGAAGATCGTGATTTATCACGAGCCGAGCAAGAGATTTTTTCGGCGAAAATCACGAATGCGCCACCGGCATATTGCGCTGATTGTGTGCCGATGACAGACCAAGCAGTCGAAGCGCGCCGGGAGCGGCTGAGGCAAGCGGTAGCCAAGGCGCGCTCCGTCAACGCGGTGGCGCGCCAAGCTCGCATCCAGGAATCGACCCTCCGCGCTGTGCTGGAGGGGCGAACGCGGGAGCTGCGCATCGAGAGCTATGAGAGGCTGGCCCCCGTCCTGGGCGTATCGGTTGAAAGCCTAGTGTTCGGCTTCGAGCAGGCCCCGGGTGCGGCCCCTACGATCGACCCCGACCTGCTCACTGATTGCATCGTCGCCGTCATGGAGCTGATGTTGATTCAGTTGCCGATGCCGGCGGCTGAGTTGGCAAGGCTTGCTGCGACGGCGTACCAGCTCAGCGTTGATGAGGAGGGTGCTGGAGCGGCCGGCGTAAGGCTTGCGGTGAAAGGCATGCTGGCAGAACGCCGGCGCTGAGCAGGCGGGCGGAAATCCGCTGGACGCGCTCTCGCCGCGTGGCGGGCAGGTTATCGTTCGCATGCGCCAACCCGGAACGAAACATCCGCGAATACGAAATATGATTGTTTTCAACACCCTGCACCAGAGACCCCCTTGCGGCACGGAGCCATTTGCATATGCTTATGTGCACCGGCCAGCCGAGATGCATAGGCTGGCCGGGGCGTGCAAAGGGTCCGTGCCCTGGGTGGTGGGGTAGCTTGGCGGCACCCACCGCCCCCGCGGGGGCTCAACCAAAAAAGCACAGTCCGATGATCGACGCACCTGGTTTCGCGTCAACGGGGAGTTAACGCAGCCGCAATCGCCCATCAGTCGCACACGGGTTTATGCAGTTGCGGACCCCGTAGACTGGCGACGATCATGCCGTGGCACGACGACCCCGGGCCGAGGGATGCGGCTGGGCTGCAACTCCCGCACAGGCGTCACTTCCGAGACGAAACTGAAGCCGCACAGTTGGTTGGTGCACAGGTAGGTGACCTCGCGCACCATCGGCGTCACCTGGTCAGTACGAATCGACCGACACTTGGATCCGCAGTGAGGGCAGTCAGTCGCATTGGCATGCGTCTGTTTTTCGTACCGTCGTACCACTTCCCCTCCCCTGCGCATGTGTTTGTCCAATCTCGCGTATCGTGATCGATCACCTGAGGTCGGCCCCCGTGGACGGGGCACACGTCACGGCCCCCATGGGCCGTGGCTATTCGCATTTATTGCCGAATACAGGTCGCACCAAAGCGCGAATCACACAACACCAATCCTCCGAAACGCGGTGACGCCCTGGCAGAACGTCCAGCGAATGGGGCCTTTGCTTGACGCCCATGAGCGACCGCGCCGCATCGAATGGACCCTCTATTTTCGTCGCGGGACGATAATGATTGTCCTGTATCCGGGGAACCCGTCACCGCACACGCCGTTGTCATCCGGCTCCCTGACGGCTGTCCTATCCCTGTGATCATGCAGGCCCTGCCCCAGGCTGCCCCTCCCCCCCCTCTCGGGGAAAGCATTACAGGATGGGATACGGAGGCGACCACCGACCTAGATCGCTGATCCAGCTGCCAAATTCCTGTAACTCTTTCTTCCGTTGCAAAGAATGGCAGACCCGGCATGTTTCGTTAAGTCACTGATAGAACTGACATTTTGCTGGCGGGATTGTAATGGAATTTTCCATTACGATCTAAGGCTTTTGTAATGCATTCTGATGGACCACTGAGCGGCGAAAAGCCCCTTAAAATCAGTACCATGGTAATGCTTAGAATTCTTTGTAATGGAATAATTCTTTTCCGATGGCTGCGCTTTTTAGGGCCTATAGGGTCGCTGATGGTCATTGCCTAGGGATTAGGACCGCAATGCCGGGACTTCGGTCCTTTCTCATCGTGATGAGGCTCTACTCGCTTGCCTCGGCCCCGGTAGCCTTCAGGGACGTGGTCAGGGCCTGGTCGGTCAGAGTGTGGGTCACCTCCTCGATCGTCCAGGCGACCTGGTCGATTTCCGACCGGAACCCCGTCAGGGTGAGGGGCTGGCCGGCGGCCAGTTCCGGCCGGCCCGTGGCCAAGCTGACGGTCACCTCACACTGCTGCCGCCGGGCTTGCTTCAGGGCTCCCTGGGCCGCGGCGGCGGCTTCGGCCTGCGAGGGGTACAGCCGGCGCAGCCGAATGACCGTCCCCTCTGATTTGCCCGCGGCGACCTCCTGCGTCTGGGCGCTGGCGAGGTCATGCCATTGGGCGACGGCCCCAGTGGCGCTGACCGTCCGGTCCGTGACCGTGAAGCTGTGGCTGACGCCCGACTGACGGGCCAGCCTGGCGGCAGGCAGCGGGCGACCGCGGGCGGAGCGACCCGTGCCCGCCGGCACGAAGACCAGCCGGCCTTCCTTCACCGTGCCGGATGCATCCAGGTCCTTGGCCAGCCTGGTGATGAAGTTAAGGTCGGACTCACGAATCTGGTCGATATGCGGGATCGCGATCGCCCCGAGGCGTTCGTCCACCGCCGGCTCCAGCCCGTGACGGGACGCGATTGATGACAGGATCTGGCCCAGAGTCTGGCTATGCCAGCTATGGTCCCGCGGCTCCGCGATCTTGCCCTTGAGGCCGGCGGGGCGCCCCTTCACCCTGACCTGGTCGGGCGGGCCCGAGTGCTCCACCTCATCGACTTCGTATCGCCCGAGCTGCACCAGGGCCTGGCCCAACCAGCCGATCGCAGGCCGCATGACCACGCCCCGCCGCGGCAAGACGATCGCGCCTGCCGGATCGGTCACTGTGAGCTCACATTCGTCGCTATCGGTTCCGAGCCGGTCGGTCACCTTGAGCGACTGCAGCTGGCCCGCAAGGGAGGCCGTGACGTCCTGGTCTTCCACCAGGATGCGGTATGACGGGATCATCTGCTGTCTGCCAAGTCGCCAAGAGCACCCGGGTCGCTGTCCCAGTAGCGCTGGAGCGTCACGCTGAAATCGACCCGCCGCGGCTCCCCGTTGGCGAGCAGGTGCGACCCGCGTTCCGTCAGGGAGGTTATCACCCACCGTCCCTGGTTGCGGCCTTGCCCATCGATCAGGATCCACGCCTTGCCCTGAGCCTGCATTCGACGCAAGGTCTCCAGGTGCTGGCGGCCACCGGTCAACTCTGGCATCAGCGCGCCGTCGAGGGTCAGCGTGTCCTCCCCCGGGCCGAGCCATTGGGTCGCCGGGGCGGCACCGGCACGGTCCTGCGTCTCCCACCGGTGGGAGGTCTGGCGGTCATATCCCGACAGTGGCGCTGTCGTAAGGCTGAACACGAACTGACCCAGGGCCATTAGCTGCATCATCATCCTCTGTCATAATGGGCCGACCGGCCCGCGGAAGCGGCCCGACGCTCCCGCTCATCCAGCTGCCGCGTGACTTCGCGGGCGATCTCCTGAGCCGTCATGCCCGGGGCAGCGTGAATTGTGATCTGGTAGGTGCTGTGGTGTTCGACAGGGTCTGCGGCCTGTGCCGCTGCTGCCGCAGCCGGGCTGTTTGCGGGATCCGGCACCTGCACCACCACCAGCGGCGGGGCAGATACCGCGTTGGTGTTCGACGGCGTTTCGATCCCGATCGGCGGAAGGAGTTTGTCACGGGTGAGGACTGTTTGCGTCGGCAGGGGCCGTGCCTCCCCCGTCTGCGTCCCCGTCTTCGGGTCCGGCAGCGGATTATCGTTGGTGACCACGGGCGGCGGCGCCAGGGGACCAGCTTCCGCCTTCTGCGCCCCTGTCTTCGGGTCCGGCAGCGGGTTATCGCTGGTGCCCACGGGCGGCGGCGCCAGGGGACCAGCTTCCGCCTTCTGCGTCCCCGTCTTCGGGTCCGGCAGCGGATCATCGTTGGTGACCACGGGCGGCGGCGCCAGGGGACCAGCTTCCGCCTTCTGCGCCCCCGTCTTCGGGTCCGGCAGCGGATTATCGTTGGTGACCACGGGCGGGGGAGGCATCGGCGGTCCTTCCTCCCCCCCGAACACACCGTTCCAGGATTCCCGGACCCACCCGATGACGCGGCCGATCTGGCCCATCATGCCATCGAAGGCGGACCACACGACGCCCACCAGGTCGAGCAGCAGCCTTAGCGGCGTAAGTGCCAGGTTGACGGCCCAGGCGATCCCCTGCCCCACGGCCATGCCGGCGGCGGCCACGCCCGACAGCTCCTCCCCCGTCATCGACACAGGTGTCAGGAGGTCGCTGAAGACGCTGCCCACCCACCGGAACGCGCCGGCGATCGCGGCTCCGATCGGAGCGAGAGGGGCCAGTGACGTCTTGAGCGGAGCGAGCCCGGCCGTCAGCCCGTCCCAGAGCCCGCCGAAGAAGGCCTTCAGGGGCTGCCAATACCGGAAGATCAAGATGGCCGCCGTCGCGATGCCCGCGACGATCAGGCCTACCGGATTGGTCAACAGCGCGAGGGACATCGCCCGCGCTGCGGCCCCGACCAGCAGGAACAGACGGGGAAGCACCATCAGCCCGCTGCCCAACAGACGCAACCCGCCGATGGCGCCGGCTTTCCAGGCCGCGCCGCTGAACAGGGCGGCCCGGGCATTCACCAGCATGGCCATCGTATTGGCCCGCGCCGACGCTGTCGACGCCCATAGGGCGGCGGTTGCGGCCGCTATCCGACCGGGCAGGGCCAGCAGTCCACCGCCGGCGGCCGTCACCCATGCCCTGGCAGCGACCAGCGTGGCCTTGACCGATGCCCAGGTGGCCGTCGTCCAGGCGGCGATCGATGCGGTACTGGTGGACTGCCATAGCGCCTGGCCACGCAGTGCAGCGGTCTTCGCCACGGTGGCAACGGTGCCGGCATGTGTCGCCGCCGTGCCGGCGACGGTAGCCACACGCGCCTTAATGGCGGCACCTGTCAGCAGCTGCTGGGCGTGGCGGAGTAGCAGGGCGCCGCCGACCGCGAACGTCCAGCCGTAGCCGAGGGCGACCGCCGCGACCTTGAGAGCGATCAGCCCCGCGGCGGCGGTGACGGCGAAGGTGGTCAAGCCCGGGAAGGTCTGGCTCAGCCACATGGCGCGGTCGGCAACAGCGGCCAGGCCCGACACCAGGATGTTGAGCGGCGGCAACAGAATCGTCCCCAGGGCAGCACCGACGTTGACCACCCTGTTGCGCAGGATCTGCATCTGCCCGGCGGATGAGGCGACAAAGCTCTCATACGAGTTGTCGACAACGCCGCGGCTGCTGTTTGCAAGGTCCCGCTGAGCGGTGGCCAAGCCGCCGATGTTCTGACCCAGCAGCATCACCGCCTTGATGCCCTCATCCCCGAAGACCTCCCGCAGCTTGTCGCGGAGATCCTGTTCCATGGTACCGCTGAAGCCGCCGATGGCGTCGGACATCGCCTGCATCGTGGCCGTGACGTCGAGCTGACCGTCTGCGGTCCGCACCAAATCGAAGCCGAATTCCTTCGAAGCCTTCGACAGTTGGGCCAGGGTGGCAGACAAGGCTGTACCAGCCTCAGACCCCTGGATGCCCGCTGTGTTCAGCGCACCCAGCAGGGCCAGCCCCTGTTCCAGCGCGATGTTGTTCCCGATCAGCGCGGGCGTGGCGGTCTTCATGCTTTCGCCGAGCTGCCCGAAATCGCGGATCTGGTACTGGAACTGGGTTTTGGTCAGGAGGTCAGCAATACGCTGCATCCGCTCTTCGCTTGTGCCGGCGAACTGCTTGCCCATGTTGTTGAAAACGGTGGCCATGACCTCGCCGACCGCTTCGGGCGCGCCGGCGGTGACGGTCGCCACCTTTGCGACCATGCCGGCGGCGGCGGCGGAAACCGATGCCTCAATCCCGGCCGAGTTGAGGGCGTACTGGATGTCCAGAACCTGGTTGGTGCTGGCGAGACCGGACCGGCTGAACTGGATTGCCGCCTCTCGCGCCTCCACCATCGCCCGGGCGTGGGCCTGGGCCGCGGTCTCCCCCTGTTTGGCGGTGGCCATAATGACGGTACCCAGGCGCACTTGGGCAGATTCGAGCTGCACCGCGGCGGCGATCGGTGCGGCCAAGCTGAGCGCCAAAGCGGCGGCTTCGGTGACCTGTCCGCCCAGTTCCTCCCGTCGGGCGACGTTTGCTTGCCCAGCTGCACGCATATCGGCGGCGCGCTTCATTGCGGCGGCCTGCCGCTCGGCCGCTGCTGTCGCCGCGGCGATCTCCTGCTTAAGTCGCCGCTGCTCGCCGGCGAGGTCGCCCGTCTTGACACCGGCGGCGGTAAGCTGGCCGCGCATCTTCCGCAGCTCCGCCGATGCGCGTTCCTTGGCAGCGGCGGCCCGGCTCACCTCCTGACGGGCTTTCGCCAGCTGCTGCTGCAGCTTGTCGGTCGGGCCGGTCGCGGCAGCCATCTCCCTGGCCAGGGCCTGCACCTTGGCCTGTGCCGCGGCCAGGGCCCGGGTCTTGGCCATCGCCTCCTGCCCGACGGCCCGGAAACGGGTCAGCGCCTTGGACTGCGCCTCCAGCTTCTGGAGCCCGGCAGCAGCTTCGCCCAAGGGCTGCCGCAGGCCGCCGGCTGCGTTGCGGACAGCCTTGAGGGGACTGGTTGCCCGGTCCACGGCGCCCAAAAGTATCCGCAGCTTCAGGTCCGACATCTCATTGCCTTCTGCGGGCGTTCCGTGCCGCCGCCTCCTCCGCCTCCAGCACCTGCACGGCCAGGCCATAGGCCTCGCCGTAATGCTGTAGCGTCAAAGCGTCAAAATGCTTTGACGGAAAAGAGCCGGGGAAGCAGCGCATCAGCAGACCCCAGGCCTGCACCGCGTCGTCCGGCAGCGCGTGGGTCAGGCCGCGAAAAAACCCATCAGGCGCTGTCCCAGCCGGACCAGGTCCGCGCCGTCAAGCTGCCAGAGGGTACCATCGTCCAGCCGCTGGATCGTCAGCCGCTTGCCAACGGTGAGCAGGGTATCGACATCGCCGGTGATGAGGCCGTTGAGACCAATGCCGCGGAGGTGACCCGCCTGCGGCTCCATGAACTGCAGCTGCGTGACCAGGGTACCGGACAGCAGCACCGGCTTGTGCAGGGTCAGGGTATGGCGATCATCGGTATCCTTGGCATCGTCCGGTCCCGTGACCATGCTGGCGATCTCCACGCCGAGGTTGGTCAGGTCGGCCAGGGCCAGTGCCTCCAGCTGGGTGCGGGTGACGTGCTGCTCACTCGCACGTTCCGCGACCGCCAGGAGGAAGTCGGTCTTGTAGTCCTCCAGGTCGGCCAGGCGCAGGCCCCGGAGGTCGCCGGCGACCGGTCGCCGCAGACGAAGCTCCTTCAGCTCCGTCTTGCCATAGGGGATCGGCTTGCTGAGGGTCACCGGCTTCGGCGCCGGCGGCACCCATGCCTGTTCCTTGGTGTCGCTTTCCGCGAGGGTCGTTTCCGTGGTCATCGTCGGTCCTGCTGCTTTGAGGGTGTCGATCAGCTGGTGGCGCCGATGGCGCGCAGAACCGCGGCGGAGCGGTCCACGCCACCCACGATTTCCCGGCCCGCGACCAGGTCGATCTCGACCAGAGCCTGTCCGTCGGAGGTATACTTGTAGTAGGTCAGCGGCATCTCGATCTTCATCGCCGTCATGTCCCCGGCCTTGGCCGTACCCATGTCCACCTGCTTCCAGCGTCCGCGGGCCTGGATCTCGATCGCTTCCACCTGACCGTTCCCGTCATCGGCCCGGGCGGCGCCGAGGAAGCGGCAGTTCAGGGCCGAGGCGCTGAACACGCCCCACTGGGTCAGGACAGTCCGCTCGAACTGGGCCAGCGTGAAGGAGAGGCTCAGTGCCTCCATGCCGAGGTCGAGCATGGCCGGGCCCAGCATACCGCCGGCCCGGAACTCTTCCATCTTGCGGTCGAGTACGGGCAGGGTGATTTCGCTGGCCACACCGGCCATGGGGTTGCCCTCGATGATGACATTGAAGGCGTAGAGCTTGCGCGGAAGCATGTGACCAGCTCCTTGACGTAAATCGGGGGTCAGATGATCAGACGATCATCTGTTGGGCAAAGTCGGCGAAGTACTCATCGGTGATGCGCTGTTGCAGGATCAGATTTTCCAACGGGGGGACGGGGGTATAGGCGTAGTCGATCGTCAGCTTGCCCCCGCTGAGCTGGGTTGGCTGGTTCTTGGCGGGATCCAGCCAGCATTCTGCGCCGATCAGGTAGCCGGCGGTGACCATCTCCCGCAGCTTGGCGTTGACGGTGTCGACGATGTCACGGGCCAGCGTGGGGTGCAGCGGCTTGTCGATGGCCCACAGCATGCCGCCGGCGATCGTGTCGGCGAGCACCTGGGCCGTCCGTGTCGCGCTTTCAAAGGCGAACAGAGGGTCGTCCGAACAGGTGCGCGAGCCCCAGAACCGATAGCCCGTAACGTTGATCAGGGCGGTGACGTCGTTGGCGTTCAGGAAGCCGGCGTCGGTATCGGGCTGCTGGAGCTGCCAGTACACGTCCTTCGTCAGGCCCGTGACGCCTTGGACTGCCACATTCGACAGGGTCTTGTGCCAGCCCATCTCCGCATCGATCTTCGCCCGCAGCGCCATGGCGCGGGCGCTGGCATAGGCGGTGGCGGGGGCGCCGTCCGCCGCGTCCCACCGGGTGAAGTCGGGCCAGAGCAGCATAAGCTCCCGGGCACTGAAGCCGGCGCGGTACAGCACCGCCTCCTCCTTGGTCTCGCACCCGAAGCAGGAGGCGTAGACCATGGCCCGGGTCGCCTGGGCGATGGTGACCAGCTCCGCCGTCACATCGGCGTCATCCAGCCCCGGCGCGCCCAAGATCCGGGGCGTGACCCCGAAGGCCGCCTGTGCAGCGGTCAGTGCCTGGACGCCGGTCTTCAGCCCGCTGGCCGTCGTAGTCCCGATGACGTTGGACTTCGTCTCCGCCGCAGTGGCGCCAGGCGCCACCCGGACAACGACGCAGAGGGCGTTGCCATGGTCCGCGATCGCGTCCAGCACGCCCGGCAGGGTGCCGGTTGTGCCCGCCTTGCCCAAGGCTGCCCGGACGTCGGTGATCAGCACCGGTCGGTCGAGGGGGAAGGTGGCGGGATCCGCGGCGGGACCGGTCGCCACGAACCCGATGACGGCGGTGGAAATGGTCCGCAGGGGACGCGCACCCCCGGACACCTCCACCACCCGAACCCCATGATGGTAGTCGGTCATGCTCCAGCTCCTTCGTGACCGGGCCAGCCGGTGTTGATGTTGTCGGTGTAGGCGGCCAGCGCGGCGGCGGGTGTCGGTGCCGCATCGATGGCGGCCGAGATCGCGCGCTCTCGCGCGAAGGCCGCGCGGACGTGCTGGCCGACGGCGACGCCGACCGCCAGCACCTGGGCGGCGGTCAGGGTGACCCAGCCCGTCGCGGCCTTGAACTCCACCGTCTGATCGGGTGAGAGCTGGGCCTGAAGGGCCGCCCCGGTGATGAGGGCCTGGCTTTCGCGGTCGGTCCGGACCACCGTTCCATCAGGCAGAGTGAGACCGCCCGTCTCCACCCGCCAGCGCCGGTCGGCCAGGGCGGCCTTGAGCTGTGCCTTGAAGGCAGGCACGTCGGCCGGTGCCACACCGTCACCGGCCGACACCCACCCGGGCCGCACCCACGGCCGCCAGGGCGCCGGCACCGCCACCCAGCTCAGGGCCGGGTGGAACCGCCCCGCGGGGTCCAGCGTGGTGAGCTCCACCAGCGTTCCGTCGTCAGTCAGTCGTGCCCACATATCCATCCTCCGTCACCAGGTCAGCCGCACGAACCCATTACCCCCAGGGCGGGGTGAGCCAGGCTCTGTGTCGCTGTCGCCGCCTGCGCCGCCGCCATAGATGCTGCCGGGCCCGTATCGGTTGCCGCCGCGCCCAGCAGGGCCCCCACCGCCGGCACCACCGCTCTCATTGGCGACATCCGGACCGTCGTGTTCCAGACTGCGCCCGCGGCTCCCAGGCCCAATGGGGCCTCCGGCACCGCCACCGCCCGTACCGCCATCGCCGCCGCGCTCACGGACAGTGCCTCCGATGCCCTCGCCTCCGGGCGCCCAGAGCGACTGGTGGCTCGGTGACCGCCCCCCAGTCGCGGAAAGGTGAGCCCCTACGCTTGAGGTACCTCCCTGCCCCTCCAACACGCCGACCGTCCCAACTGGGGCGGGTCCCCCAACCGTGATCATCAAGACGCTTCCAGGCGTCACAGGGACGGTGCCGCGCACGTAACCGCCGCCGCCGGCACCGCGGGACAGACCAGAGACACTGCTGCCGCCGCCGCCAATGCACTCCGCCATGATTTGGGTGACACCCGCGGGCACCACCCATTGGTGGAGACCCGGCAGACCCCATTCGGCCGTGCCGGACGGGGCGGCCACGGTGCGCGAAGCGACCTCGGGAGACCAGGCAGACCAGCCCGTCACCGCACCCCGATAGCGGGCCCGGAAGACGACGTCGACATTGGCCGGCAGCGCGCTGGCGATCGGCACGGTGTGGGACTGCACCGCCGCCAGATCGCCGCTATCGTAGTGGGGTGCGGCCCAACTGCCGCTGGCCAGGCGCACCTGGACCTGTGTCGCCTGGTGCGTGTCGGCCCCCCCGGTAACGCTGAAGGGCGACAGGGTGATGGTGGGGGTCAGGCTCACCGCCTGCGACCCCGCGGCCGGGGCGGTGATCGTCGGCGTGTTGACGAACTGGAACGTCGACCGGGTGGTGAAGCTGACGGCGGGCGACCATTCGGACGGGCCCAGCAGCCCGCCGATATGGCGGACACGCACCCAGTAGGTCGTGGCCGGCTGAAGCGTGCCGTCGGGCGGGCTGACCTGGGTCAGGGCCGTCACCTGGCCGCTGTCCCAGACCGGCGCCGCGAAGGCCGCGCTGGTGGCGATCTGCCACTGGGAGCGGCTGTGGGCATCGGTGCCGCCGGACACGGCGAAGGCCGAGCTGGTGAGCGTCGGCACCGCGGCGACCCCGTTCTGTCCCTGCGTCGGGGAAAGGATGGAGGGGCGGACCACCTGCACCGACCCTGTTTCGAACGTCACGGCCGGGGACCAGTCGGACCAAGCGCTGACCTGGCCCAGGGTCCCCTGGTAACGCACCTGCCAGCGGTAGGACGTGGCCGGGGCGAGCAGGCCCGGGGGCACGGCATATGACGTGCCGGGCGGGCGCTGGCCGCTGTCGTGGACAGTCGCGCCGTCCAGGTCGATGATCTGGAACTGTGAAGCCGAATGGACGTAGCCGTCAGCCGACCAGTAGCTGTTGCCGACCAATGTCGGCGCCATCAGAACCCCGGCCTCCCCAGGCCCGGGCGAGACGCCGATAGGGCGGCGGACCGCGGCCGTAAGGCTGGCCACCACCGCGGCCACCTTTGCGTCCACGGCTCTCGCGACGACGGTCGCGTCGCCCGGCGAATAGGTGACCCCGCTTTCCTGGGCAAGGCGTTCGAGCTGAGCCCCCTGCTGGGCCACCCGCAGGACCTGCTCTGACAGCGGCTCGGACGCGACCTGCACCGTCACGGCATCGGCCGGCATGTCGACCCAGCTCCACGCGAGCTGCAACGTCCATGCCCCGAGGGCGCCGCGGTAGCCCAACGACGTCACGGGGTCGGACCATACCACCAGCAACGTGCCGTCCTGGTCGAAGAAGCCGATCTCCGACAGGTGGAATTCGTCGGCCGGGTCGGTAGCCGCCGGAACCTCGGCGACCAGCAGCAGGCTGCCCGGCTGTGGGGACCCGCCCGACAGGACAGGGACGCGCAGGCGCTCGGCCTCCAACGTCGTCGCCTCCAACGCCGCCGCAGTGGGCGATTGGTCGGCCAGCCGCACCGCATAGCGGCCGGCGCCCAAGCCGACTGCCACGATCCGGGCTGACAAGCCCAGGCCATCCGCCGCGGTGATGGCATTCCGGCCGGCATCGGTGAGTACGGGGGACCAGGTCAGAGAGGTCATGGCATGTTCCTCAGCCGCAGTACGACCAGCTCGGCCGCGTCATCGGGGTACGGAGGGTCGAAGGTGACGGTCCCGGCGCCCACGGCCGTCACCCGGTGCGATCTGGTCGCGATGATCAGCTGATCGCCGACCACGACATCGCCAGCGACGGGGCTGGCCACCGTATCGCCGGGGGTGAGTGTGACCACACCCAGTGTGACGATGGACGGGGGGCGGGGCCGACCGCCCAGGGGCGTCACCGTCCCGTCCGCCGCGATCGCCACCACTTGGCCGCCGCGGATCGTCAGCTCGACCTCCTGGCCGTCTCCGCCGCGCAGATAGATGCTTCTCACCGGCTCCTCCTGCATCGTCACGATCACCGTGTGACCGATCCCCATGGCGGCACCCACCACACCGGCCGCCGCCAGCCGGGCCCGTCCGGCCAGGGCGCCCCGGGGGGCGGTGCCGGGCACGGCGGCCAGGACACCGGCGGTCGCCCCGTCCATGGCCAGGGCGCGGCGGGACGTGACCGGACCCCGGGCGCTGCTGCCCTGGGCCTGCGCCCCGACCGTCGCCGTGCCCGCGGGCTGCACCAGTCGCGCACGCCCGCGCAGTGGACCGGCGGTGGCACTGGTCGGCCCGGCCGACCCGACACCGGACAGCGCGACCCGGGACGGCAGCCGCCGCCGCCCGGTCAGGGCGCCCGCGGCGGCACTGGTACCGGCGGCGGCGACGGCCAGGCCGGACCCGGTCCGGGCGCCGTAGCTTGCCGACAGGGTCAGCCCGGTCAGGTGCGACCGGGCGGGGGCGACGCGGGCCAGGGTGGCCAGCAGCCCGGCCTGGGCCGCCGCACTGGCCGGCCGGTGGACCGGCGGCGGCAGCACCTCTGCCCGCAGGGCGTAGGTGTGGGGCGCACCGCCGTGCTGCCACCACTCCACCACGTCACAGCGGAGTCCGTATGGGGCCAGGGCTGCGAGGACGGCGCCGCGCGTGCCCTTATGGGCGTGGGTGTACCAGGCGCTACGGAGGGCCTCCCGCTGCACCTGCTCGGGCCATGCCTCATCCCAGGCGTCCACGGACAGTGCCCAGGCCAGCCAGGGCAGGACCTGAGGCGGGCACCGGTCGGGCGACCACAGGTCACGGACTGGCACGTCCACATCGCTGAGCCGGCTGACCGTCAAGTCGAGCGCTTTCTCCAGCGACGTGGCGTTAGGCGGCAGGAGGCTGTTCATGTCATGCCACCTCGACCAGGACGGAGGTGCACGACGGGTACTGTCCGGGCCCACACTCCACAGCGGCCGTCGGAGCGATCAGGTCCACCACCCGCACTCCCTCGACCCGCAGGGCCGCGTATAGCAGATCCTGGCCGACGCGCTCCCCCAGCCGGCGCTGACGGGCCAGGGCGGTCGTCAGGCGGTCCATCGCAGCTTGGCGCACGACCGCTGCGTCGGGGCCGCTGTAGAGGGTAAGGCGGGCATGCACCTGGTAGGGTACGGGCTCACCGGCCGATACCAGCACCTGGTCGGTCAGCGGCCGCACGGTATCGGCGCTGACAGCGGCCGTTACGGCGGCCAGCAGGTCCTGCGGGGCAGTCTGATCGGGCGACAGGATGTAGACCTGGACGACACCGGGAGACGGGCTGGTCACCTGCACATCGCTGACCCGCGGGTCGGCCCGACGCGCATGATGCACATAGGCCCCGACAGGACCCGCTACGCTGAGCCCCTCCCACGCCCCTTGTGCCCGGGAGCGCAGGCGGTCATCGGATTCCATGACCACCGGGCGGGGAGGGATTGCGTTCGGGTCGCCGGGATCGACCACTTGGCGGGACACGCCCACTAGGGCAGCGAGCCCGTCAAGGTCAGCCCCGCCCGCGAACGGCAGCATGACGGCCCGCGCGGCATCGTTCACCCGCTGGCGCACCAGCAGCTCCCGGTATGTCGACGACGTCAAGAGCTTGGCCGCCGGGTCGCTGTCCAGCAGGTTCGCAGCCGCCGGCCATAGGGCCGCCAGTTGCGCTTTCTGGTCAGCCAGGACCTGTTCTGCGTCCAGTGGCTCGATGACTTGCGGCGCCGGCAACAGGGAGAGGTCGACAGCGCCGCTCATGCCGCCCCCCACTGTACCTCAGCGGTCAACGTCCGGTCGCCGGAGGCGGTCACGAGGTCCACCGTCACCAGCGCCGTGCCGTCCGGCCGTGCGGCGACATCGGCCCGTAGGGGCCGCACCCGGGGTTCCCACCGTTCAAGGGCATCCACGACCGCGGCGACGGCTTGCAGGCGCGTGGTCGGGGTCGCCGGGGCGGCGACCAAGTCGAAGAGGCGGCAGCCATAGTCGCGGCGCAGCAGTCGGGATCCGACCGGCGTCGTGAGGATATCGCCGACTGACTGCCGTATATGCGCGATTTCATCGGTCATTTCGCGCCCGGTGATGCGATCCATCATGCGGGCACCTAGTGCTTGTGGTTCGGGCTGTTGCCGCCCTGGTCCATGATGGACCCGGTGGCGGCGATGTTCCCGGACACGTCCACCGCCCCGGTGACCTGCACCGGCCCTTCGATCCGCGCGGAGGCGGAACCTGTCGGGCCGGAGGCGATGGAGAGGGGGCCGCGGATCTGCACCGTGCCGGTCAAGGTGATGATCGGAGCTTCGATGGCTACCTTGTCGGCGCCGCTGACAGCTACCGTTGCGGCGCTGGTCACGGTCACGTCCGCTTGGCTGGTGACCGTCACTGGTCCCTGGCTGTCGACAAGCACCTGACCGGGCGTATGGATGATCAGACGCTGCGCCGCGCTGTCGTATTCCAGGCGCGTGCCGTCCAGCCACAAGAGGACATCGGTATCCGGACGGCTCTCGGGGCTGGGGTCAGCGTTGGAATAGAGGACCTGGACTGGCACGGCCGTCGCCGGGTCGCCCCCGGGGCAAAGCAGCAGGACCTGCATGCCGACCTTGACCGGGGTATGACCGCGGAAGTTATGCCCCACGATGCCCGGTACCGGCAGCCAGCCGGTCACGCGGGTGCCCACCCGGACGCGGATGAGCCCACGCGCATGGTCCGCATCGGCGATGCTGCCGAGGGAGGCCATGCCGTGCAGCCGGCGGATCACGTCTGAGAGGTCGGGCGTCATGGTGACACCATGCGGTGGAGCCGCAGCCCATGTGTGCGGATCAGGTGTGACCGGTGCCCCCGGCACCGACCGCCAGGTGTGCCAGGATCAGCTCCCGTACTCGGGCAATGTCGTCGTCGGGCAGACCCAGCAGTGCCCGAACGGGGTAGCGAACGCGGGTGTCGGAGACCTTCCGGTCTACATAATCGAGGTCGCCGAACTGGTGGACCGAGGCGATCGCCGCCGTGCGGCCGGTCCACCCGATGTCGGCCCCCGCCGGTCCTGCCTGGGACTTGAGCCGTCGGGCGCTGCGCAGCCCCACCATCATCTTGGCGACACGGCGGACCTTGCCCGGCGTGTCGCGGACGCGCGGCTCCCACTTCTCCCCGTCCGGTCCGACCTGGGCCGCCATCCGGCGGGCGGTGCGGGACCGCAGGTCCCGCCCGATGGTCCGAAACAGTTGGCGCCTGGCACCGGGATCGAGGGCGGCAATCGCCTGCCCCAGCCACTGTTCCAGGCGGTCGAGACCTTCAACGCCGGTCATGGACCTGCGCCGCCCGCGCCGAACATCGCCCCGAAGACGTCGATGATCGGCGGCTCCTGGTCGGGGGTCAGCCGCGTTCCGCCATGCTCCTCAGTGACCGTGACGGACTCAGTCAGCGGGAGACGGAGGGAGATGTCGACCTTCTTGGTGTCGATGATGTCGGCGTGCCAGTTCACCGCATCGGGTGCGGCGCCCGGTTGGTGCTGCTGGTACCAGCGCAGGACCACAAAGAACAACGCGTTGGCATCGCCCGCGAAATCTGTGACCAGCAGGTGCCCATGGTAACTGAGCTGGTAGTCGCGGTTCTGGGTGCCGGGCATGCCGGCATGGCTGATCAGCTGACCGCGCTCCGCGAAAGTCAGCAGCTGGTCCGGACGCAGCGCCGGCGGGAGTGGGCTGTCCAGCAGGTGCCGGCGCAGGTCATTGAGCTTTCGCATCAACGGCCCCGCCGACCGTCCCGGGATTCGACCGAGGACCCGAAGAAGAAGTTGATGATGCTGCCCCAGGCGGTCATCAGCGAACCCAGCAGCATCATCGAAATCGGGTTATCCTGGACCTCATCCCACATAGTGTAGATGACTGCCACGGCGACCAGGATCGTGGTCGCATAGGCCAGCACCGCAGGCGTCCGGTCGGACCGGGCAACATGCATTGCCCGGGCATTGGCCGTGTTGTCGTTGTGGAGCGCCATCAGCTCCGCCTGGTGCTGGTCCTGTTGGCGGGCCAGTTGCAGGGCCAAGGCCGGGTCGCCCTGGATCTTCGCCGCCGCCGCCGCTGCGTCCTCAGGCGAGCGGATCGGTATCCCAGCGACCTGTTCCACCATCGTGATCGCGGCTTGAGCGACTGTGCCGTCCTGGTCGCCCACAATGCGCTTGGTGACGGATGGCAGCAGGACCGGCCCCAACGCCGACAGGACGGCACCAAGGATCGGTATCGGCATCGGTCAGCCCTCCATGACAACGCGGTGAAGGAGCCAGCCGAACACGAATTCCTCATCCGTCTGCCGCCGCTCGCAAAGCTCGATGTACCGCGCGCCCTGGAGGGCGTTCATCGCCCGCAGCAGCACCGTCTCCCCATCGTCCCGACGGTTGAACAGATACCGCTCCAGCGCGCCGAGGGTGGCAGGGCCGATGCGGCCGTCGACGGCCAAGTCTGCGTAGAAGCGCCCCTGCCGGTTGAAGCAGTTCAGCGCCCGCTGCAGGAAGCCGGCGGCGGTGCCAGGCCCCATGTTGACCGCCGTGTCCGCCAGCTCCGCCGCCACAGCGATGGACTGGGCCGCGATGTCGTCCAACCGCAGCGCGTCCCAGTAGCTGCGTCGGTAGACGGCTTCCGCTACCGACCGCGGCATGTCCCGCATGGGCCCAGTGTAGCCGTGGGCGCGGGCGACAGCGGCCGTAACGCCGAACATCGTCTCCCCCCCCGCGTCGCTGGGGTGGTTCGAATATCCTCCCTCGACGGCGATGATCTTGTCGATGGTGTCGCGACGCAGGCTGTCGATTTTCATGGGGGGGTCACCGAGTTGGGGTCAGGATCTGCCGGATGAGGTTGAGCGCCTCATCGAGCTTGGTCTCGTACCGGTCCATCCGCTTTTCGATTCTCGCTTCCATCGCCGTTAGTTGATCGGTGGTCACCATTTCGGCCCGCAGCTCCTTCTCCAGGGCGTGCAGCTGTGTGGGCACCAGGGCCAGAGCTGCCTCCGCCGCCTTAAGCCGCGTCTCCGACTGGGCGGCGGCGGTGCCGGAGGTGGCCAGCGCGCCGGCCAGAACCTCCACCCGCTGCGCCAGCTTGAGCAGCCAGACCGCCAGCGGGAGCACGACGACGGAGACCCACGGTAGCAGGGCGTTGAGGGTGTCCATGTCAGTCCCAGAGCTTCACGGGGTGGGTGATGGTACGCCGCACCGCGGCGGGCATGCGCACGAGAGTGCCGGCCGGCAGGATGGGCCCGAGGTCGGAAAGGCCGGGGTTGGCGGCCAGCACCGCGGCGACCATGTCGGAGCTGCCGTAATGGCGGTGGACCATGGCATCGACGGTATCCCCCTGCATCGATCGCACCGCCTGCATCAGATCAGCTCCACCACCGTGCGGCCCCGGCCGGTCAGCAGGGCCAGCGCCTCCTGCGCCTGCTGGCGCCAGGCGTCGGCCGTCGGTTCCAGGGCGTCTGCCCGATCGTGCCCGCGGGCGGTCGAATCGTGGTCGCGCGTCACGTCAACTAGGCGCGCCCGAACCGAGCGGTAGACCGCCGCCTTCCAGAGCCGGACGGCGAGCGGCTCACCGTCGATTACCTCCGCCCCTACCTGAGCCAGGGAATCGGCCGACTGACCGGCAACCCAGTTGGCGATCGAGGCCACAGTCGATGCTGCAGCCAGCTGGAGTTCAGCGGCGACACGGAGCGTCGGCCATTGCTGGCCCAGGCCGGTCTGGGCACGGCATTCGGCTACCGAGAGCGGTGGCCACCATGTCCCGTACCGCACCACCTGGTCATCTGCCACCGGACCGGTGGGAATGAAGCTGCTGGCCATGCATGCCCCCTACGAAGCGCCCCAGACGGACGGCGACCGGATCAGGCGTGGTCGGGCGAACCCGCGTAACCCGTCCAGTCGCCGCCGTCCCGCGGGGGGCGGGCCGCACCGGCCAGGCTCGCCCGGCCGGAAAATGTTCAATCACCGACGGCTGACGCCCCATCGGGTGCAGCAGTCGGCGGCATGTCCGCGGTCGTTTCCGCCTTCGCGAGCTGCTTTTCCAGGCGGCTGATGACGGTCGCCACGCCGACACGCCGGTCGAGACGCATCGCTTCACGCAGCCGTCCCAGGGCGCCGGTCGGGTCGGTTGACATGGCCATCAGCCCCGCAGCCTTCAGGGCCTTGGCCCGCACCTCATCGTGCATGTCGGCGCCGTCGGTGAGAGTGAGGGCGCGGTCAAGGGCGGCGGGCATGCCCTCCTCCACCTCCCCGTCCTGGCACTGCGCCAGGGCGGCGTCGGCTACCGATTCCAGGACCAGGGTCGGCAGGTCACGGCTGAACCCCTCCGGCAGGGTCAGGCGGTGGCGCAGGGCATACGCCGCCGCGTCGAGCGCTCCCGGCCAGTCACCGACATCGAACCGCCAGACCATCGCGGTGACCAGCACCAGGTCGTCGCCCCCGGCGTCGGCCGCGAGCACGCCGTCCACATAGGGGGCATATTCCGGCAGCAGCAGCGCCTTCTTGGCGATCTTGGCGGTCACCGACTTGATTGCCTTGAGGGCGACCTTGTCGGCCTGGAGCTTGGCCAGCATGCGCGCTGTGACGGGTGCCGGCGACGCACCCGCGGAGGCCGCTGCGCCGGCGGGTGCGACCACGGCGGCGGCACCTGCAAGTACGGTCAGGCGATGGCGGCGGGCGGGAGTCATCAGGCCCACTCCGTCCCGTCGTGCAGCTGTACGTTTTCGGCGAAGGCGACCTTGCCGTAATCTTCGACCACGTAGCATTCGTTGATGCTGTTGTAGTCCTCGATACGGTCCCGCTTGGGGTTGTCGGTCAGGGTGCGGCGCCGCGTCCCCTCCTGCCAGTAGATGGACAGGTTCGATTCCGAAGTGATCAGGACCGAGCGCGCGGGGAAGTACGGCACGCTGATCGCGCGCTTGCCCCCAACGGTCCGGTTCAACATCAGGGTCTGAAGCGCCTGGTGCTCCGTCGCCTTGGCCTCGGCCCCGTTGATTAGAGCCATCATCTTCTCGTTCAGCAGGCCGCGGCCCATGATGACGACCAGATCCGTCGCCTCCGTGTGCCACTCATCCATCAGCTCGTTCACCATGTCGGTGACCATGGCGTCCAGATTCTGGTAGTCGCTACCGGCCTCGGTGCCGACCTTCATGGCGTCCATCCGGCGGTCGGGCGCATGCAGACGGATCTGTTCCAGCCACCCGATGTTCACGTCCTGGAGCAGTGGGTTGGCCTGGAGGTCGGTCTGGGCGGCGACCGAGGTACCGTTCCAGCCGATCATGAGCCGGTCACGGGCGATCTGCTCGACGGTCTGGTTGCGCACCCGGGTCTGGAAGTCCGGGAACTTGGCCCAGGCATCCAGCGTCGAGTAGCGGATGTGCGTGTCGAAGTTGGTTTGGTGACAGAAGTACGACCGCCCGTCCATTCCCCAAATCGACCGGGTCGGCCGGTCGGCCGCATTGGTGTTGGTCCGGCCGGCGATCGGACTGGTGATACCCAGCCCCAGCTTCTCCCCACTCTGCTGCGCGACGGGGTAGACGTTGACGCGCTGTAGGAACGCGGCCGATTCCCGGATCTTGTTCTCCAGGACCTGCTCGATGGTCGGCGCGACCGCAAACTTCGCGGTGGCATCCGGAATCCCGTTCAGGGCCGCGACGGTCGCGAGGTAGGCCGTGAACTTCGCGCGGGTGTCGTTGCGCATGATACCTCAGCAGTCGGTCAGGGTTTCGGTGCCGCCGCCGGCGGAGGTCGGTCGGGGCGCGGTGGGGCTGGCCGTGGCGAACCGATCGGTCAGGGCCTTCAGGTCGGCCGCGAGCTTGGCGACGTCGTCGGCCGCGGCCTTGCTGTCAGCGGCGGGTGCCTCGGGCTTGGCCCCGGCCGCCAGCTTGGCCACCTGCTGCCGCAGGTCACCGACGGACTGGCCGATCTCCAGGATCGCCGCCTCCATCTGCGACATGCGCGTGCTGTCGCCCTTGCCGCCGTTCAGGAGTTCCTTCAGCTTGGTGAAGAGTCCCGACCCGTCATCGGCGGCCTTCTCCTCCTCGAACCGACCGGCCTCGGCATAGACCGAGAACAGGTGCTCCTTCGCCGGACTGGTGATCGTCGGCGAGGTGAGGTTAAACTTCAGGATCTCGGTGAAGGTCGACGCCG
This sequence comes from Pseudomonadota bacterium, assembly GCA_046045995.1. GTDB lineage: Bacteria > Pseudomonadota > Alphaproteobacteria > Azospirillales > Azospirillaceae > Indioceanicola. The sequence continues at coordinate 66,501 of JBJOKR010000002.1, forward strand.
GCGTATCGGTGACCGACAGACCGACCAGGTAGGCTTGGCCGGACCCCTGGAAATTGGGGTCCATCTCGATCGAGCTGAAGATCTTCTGGCGGGCCTGATTCAGCCGCACCAGCTCGGCCGTCGGCTCCAGCTGGACGAAGAGCGCGCGCTGCCCGGCTTCGGGGCCGGCATCAGCCCGGACCGCCAGCACGTCACCATAGGCCTGGAAGGGCCCTTCGGGCATGAAGGTCCGGAGGTGTTCGTTCCAGACGCGCGCGCCATACTTTTGGCGGTTATATGAAGCCGCCATCTGGTCGATCTGCTGGGGAGTGATGGTCCGACCATCGACGGTGGGTCCGCTGACGGCGACCCGGTACCACTTCGTAGCCATGTGCCCTGCCCTATCGGCCTTGCGAGAGCCGCATGCTGTGCATCATCGGGCGGGGGGACCAATCGCCGGGGCTGTGACCGATGCCCCTGATACGCGCAACGCCGTCGGGGCAGCCCGCGCCGGGCCGTACCGTCACGGCCATGAGCCAGACCCCCAGTGACCCCAGGCCCGATGAGCGCCAGCGCGCCAAGCTGTTGTATTGGCAGGGCCACCCCGTGGCGGAGGTGGCGCGTCTGCTGGCCCTGCCCTATGGCACGGTCGATGCGTGGAAGCGCCGCGACGGCTGGGACGACACCCCGGTGATCGGCCGGATCGAGGTGAGCGTCGAATGCCGGCTGATGGTGCTGGTGGCCAAGGGCGACAAGACCGAGGCGGACCTGAAGGAGATCGAGCAGCTGGGGCGGGTGCTGGAGCGCACCGCCCGGGTGGAGCGGTATCAGGTCACCGGCAAGGAATCGGACCTCAACCCCGCCCGGAAGGGCAAGAAGGGGAAGAAGGAGCCGAAGAACGCGCTGACAGAAGACCAGATCCAGGCGCTGCGCGCGGACTTCCTGGGCAGCCTGTTCGAGTATCAGCGGGTGTGGTGGGAGAACCGGGATCAGCGGACCCGGAACATCCTGAAGAGCCGCCAGATCGGTGCCACGTGGTATTTCGCCCGTGAGGCATTCGTCAACGCGCTGGAGACCGGCGACAATCAGATTTTCCTGTCCGCGTCACGCAACCAGGCAGAAATCTTCCGGCAGTACATCGTCAAATGGGTGATGGAGGTTACGGGCGTCGAGCTGAAGGGCACGCCGCTGATCCTGCCCAACGGCGCGCACATCTACTTTCTGGCCACCAGCAGCAAGACGGCCCAGGGCTATCACGGTCACGTCTACCTGGACGAATATGCCTGGATCTCCAAGTTCCGCCAGTTCAAGAAGGTGGCCAGCGGCATGGCCACCCACAAGCGCTGGCGGAAGACCTTCTTCTCAACCCCGTCCGTCATCAATCACGAGGCCTACGGCTTCTGGTCGGGTGAAGAGTTTAACCGGGGCCGGTCGAAGGAAGACCGGGTCGAGATCGAGGTCAGCCATGCGGCCGTCAGGGACGGGCGCCTGTGCGAGGACGGGCAGTGGCGCCACCTGGTCACGATCAGGGATGCGGCTGCCCAGGGCTGCGATCTGTTCGACATCGAGGAGCTGGTCCGCGAGTACGCCGACGCGGATTTCAAAAACCTGTTCATGGGCGAATGGGTCGACGACAGCCAGTCATTCTTCACGTTCGGGGAGCTCCAGGCGGCCGGTGTCGACGCGCTGGAAGAGTGGTGGGACGTGAAGCCCTACGAGCAGCGGCCCTATGCCGGGCCGGTCTGGATCGGCTATGACCCCAGCCGGACCCGGGACAGCGCCTGCATCACGGTGGTGGCCCCGCCAGCGCCCGGCAGCAACCGGACCCGGTATCGGGTGCTGGAGCGCATCGCCCTGAAGGGCAGCGACTTCAACGCCCAGTCCGAGGCGATCCGGGCCCTTACGCAGCGCTACAGCGTGCAGCACATGGCGGTGGACTGCACCGGCATCGGCGCAGGTGTGTATGAGATGGTCAAGACTTGGTGGCCGGCCGTCCGGGCCATCACCTACAGCGTCGAGACCAAGAGCCGAATGGTGCTGAAAGCCAAGCACCTGTTCGCCCGCAAGCTGATCGAGTTCGACGCGGGCATGACAGACATCATCAGCGCCTTCCTGTCGATCCGGAAGACCATGACGACCAGCGGCCGGCAGCAGACCTTCGCCGCCGGCCGGTCGGAGGAGACGGGTCACGCCGATGTCGCCTGGGCGATCATGCACGCGCTCGACCGGGTGGAATTCCGAGACCTGGACACCGATACGCCGGCGCCGCAGGGCCGGACCATCCTGGAGTTTTTCGAATGACAGCAGCCGAAACAGCCGAGATCGCGCACGCAGTCCCCAGCGCGCGCACCGCGACCGAGCCCATGGTCTTCGCCTTCGGGGATCCTGAGCCGGTGCTGGACGGGCGTGGACTGGCCGATTACTACCAGAGCCTTTTCAACGGGTCCTGGTACGAGTGGCCGGTTGCGCCGCAGGGACTGGCCAAGGCCCTGGTGGCCAACGTCCACCACGAGTCGGCGATCCGCCTGAAGGCCAATATCCTGTCGGGGTGCTTCGTGCCGCACCGTCTGCTGACCCGCGAGCGGTTCAAGCGCCTGGCGCTGGACTATTTGGTGTTCGGCAATGCTTGGCTGGAGAAGCGCAACAGCTGGCTGGGCAGCCCCCTGGAGCTGCGGCCGACGCAGGCCAAGCATACCCGCCGCACGGCGGACGGGGAGGCCCTGATGCTGATCGACGGCAACGAACACCGCTTCGCGGCCGGGACCACCCTGCACCTGGCGGAACCTGACATCAATCAGGAGGTCTACGGCGTTCCGGCCTACCTGTCGGCACTGCAGAGCGCGCTGTTGAACGAGGCTGCGACCCTGTTCCGGCGCAAGTACTACAAGAATGGCAGCCACGCGGGGTTCATCCTCTACCTCACCGACGCCGCCCAGACCCAGGAAGACGTCGATGCGCTGCGGGACGCCCTGAAATCCGCGAAGGGCCCCGGAAACTTCCGGAACCTGTTCATGTATGCTCCCAACGGCAAGGCCGATGGCCTGAAGCTGATCCCGGTCAGCGAGGTGGCGGCGAAGGATGAGTTCCTCTCGATCAAGACCGTTACCCGCGACGACGTGCTGGCCTCCCACCGGGTGCCGCCGCAGCTGCTGGGCGTCGTGCCCAGCAACACGGGCGGGTTCGGAGACATCGAGAAGGCGGCGGGGGTATTCGCTGTCAACGAACTGGCCCCACTGAAGGCGACCTTCAGCCAGATCAACGATTGGGTGGGGGAGGAGGTGGTACGGTTCACGCCCTACAGCGTGACCCCGCCAGGACCCGTCGCCTGATGCGTCATGGACCGGCGATCTCACGCCGGACGGCGACGGCCAGCAGGGCGGAGCGGCTGGTCTGGCGGCGCTTCACTTCCCGATCGAGGAGGGCCAGAAGCCCCTCCTCCATGCTGATGTTGACGCGGACGGCTTTGCCGGGGAGGTCGGCCCGGACCAGGATACGGGCGAACTCTTCCACGTCCGGATCCCGCTCGACCTTATCCAGGGGCGTGGGCACGGGCAGGTCGGTCCCATCCTCCACCATGCCGGCGATATGGTAGGCCAGGACCTGCTCGGCGGCGGCAGCCAAGATCTCCATCGTCTCCCCATGGCTCACACAGCCCGGCACGTCAGGGAAGCTGGCATAGAAGCCGTCGGAGGATTTTTCGACGATGGCGGGGAAGTAGCGGGTGGGCATGGCTGCTCTCCTCTCTTGGCGGCCAGGGGGCGGGTCCGGCTATCGCAGCCGGACCCCGGACTGGGCTTCTATGCTTTTCAGCGTCCCTATGGGCAGGTCGTTCCGGGGGTGGGGAACAGTGACCTTCCCTGGCCTGTCCGGATGGCGGAAGTGGAGGTGGCTGCCGGTCTGACCGACCTGGTACCACCCGGCGGCCTTCAGAGTCCGGATCACTTCCTTGCTGCCGACCGTCTTGCCCATCGTCGCCCCCGCCGCTGATGTGTGTATGAATACACAAGCTTGCACCCGCGGTCAAGTAGAATTGTGTAGTCGCACACAAAGCCGTCAGCGTGTTTCCACCAAGTGCAGCAGCAGGCGGGCCCGGACCAGGTCCCGGTCCGGCACGCGATCCAACAGGCGGTCGATCACCTGGATCGTGAAGCCCTCGGTCGGGTGCTCCCACAGGAACAGCGCCATCTCCCCCCGGGTGTCGCGCTTGCCCTTGGCGGCCCGGTGGGCCGCCTTGCGCTCTGCGTCATCGGCATGAAGACGGGGGCGTCCGCGGGGCCGTTTTGGTCGGAGGTCGTCTTTCACTTCACCGCTCGCCCGTCCAAAAGTCCGACATAGGTTGAGCGGCCAGCATAGCCATCACCGCGGCCTTGATGAAGCGCTCGGCGCCTGCCTTGGCGAGGTCCTGCGTAGCGAAGGATACCGGCGGCAGCCCTGCCCCGCCATCCCCCAGGCCAGCGTGCAGCCAGTAGCGACCGGTCCGCTCCCGCTGGTCGGTGATGGACAAGGTGAAGGGGCCAGCGACAGCGTCGATCCGGACCGTGGAAGGGTGGACATGACCACCCAGCATTTGCCAGTCCGGTGCGCGCCAGATCAGCGGCATAGGTGCCTCCCCTAATCCTGCTGCTGCGCGATGGACTTGGCCAGCTCGTACAGCCGCTGCCGCACCTCATCCGGCAGCACCTGGTAGACGCGGACCATGGAGAGCACCTGGCGGCTCAGGAGCGGTTGCTCCTCACCCTGCGGGCTGTCCGGGGCCACGCCGTCGAAGAAGAATCCCACGGGCACATCAAGCGACTGGGCAAGCTGGAACAGCCGGCTGGCGCTGATCCGGTTGGCCCCGCGCTCGTACTTCTGGAGCTGCTGGTAGGTCAGGCCCAGGGAGCCGGACAGAACGTCCAGCGACAGGCCCAGAAGGGTACGGCGCAATCGAATCCGCGATCCGACGTGCATATCGATGGGGTCGGGACCCTGGCCCCGCTTGGTGATGGTGATGGTGGCGGGGCGCAGGGGCGCGCGCGTGGACCGTCTCGGCATCATGATTCCTATGTCACTGAAACCGCGAATGCGGCGGATGGGTGGGTGTTCAGGCGACGGAGTTTCCGTCGCCGGCGCCGCGGGCGTCCAGAGCACTCTGCCAGACCGCATCCATGGCGGTCGGGTCGGCCCGGTCGCTGCAGGCGCGGAGATCGGCCCGCAGGGTGGCCACCAGGCCCGGGGCGGACGCAGCAAGCTCCAGATCCCCGATGGCGGCGAGCGCGCGGCGGTAGGCGAAGCCCAGGGCTGCCGGATCGCCCCGCCGGGCGGCACGCCGCCGCAGCACGATGCCCACAGCATCCCGAAGCAGCAGGACGTTGGAAAGCGGCCAGCTCGATGCCTGTGTCGGCCGCCGGGTGGGCCCCAGGGGCAGATCACGATCCAAGCGCCGGCCGATGGCCAGATCCAGGGGGGATGTCTGGTCATTGACCGGCACCAGCGGCAGGGCCGCCCCGGTGACGATAAGGGGCATGGCATCAGCGCGCATTGCCGCCCCCGATCATCAGATGTGCCCGGATCTGATCGACGCCAAGGCGCATCGCATCGCCCAGGAACCAGATCCCCGGCGCATCGTAGAAGTCCGATGCACCCTGAACCAGGTCGGCCAGGGCGACGATATGGAGCAGCGATTCATGCACCCGGTCCTCGATATCGACCGGCAGGCCGCAGAACAGCGGTATCGGGTCGGGGGACAGGGTGGCGCCCGGGTCGCCGGCGGGTGTAGGTATGGCATCAGCCATGGTCGAACCTCTTGTCAGGTCGGTTGTGGTCAGGGCCGGTGTGGGAGGTTGCAGCTCCCCATCGGCCCGCTTGCGTCGTGATAGCATCATGCCTACAATCCCGCGTCAACAAGATTTGTAGGCACGGTGATAACATGGCGCGCACAAACCCCCTAGGCGTCCGCGTAGAGCCTGAAATCAAGGCAGCCTTGGAGAAGGCCGCCAAGGACGATGACCGCTCGGTGTCATCGCTGGTCGAGCGCATCCTGAAGCACTGGCTGATGGAAAAGGGCTATCTGCCGGGCGGGGGGCAGTGATGGATGCCATAGCCGACCCATAAACACGTTAATATTGCGCAATTTGTTGCGTCGAAATCCACGAACCGACATAGTCCCCCCGTACGCAACCGGGGGAACGGTATGTCGGGGCGCAGGCCTACCAGCTTCGAAGCGCTGCGCAAGCAGCAGGGTCTGACTGAACAGGACCTCCGCGGGCTTCATGTCACGCTTCGATATGTGGATGGGGCCGGGAAGGCCACGGAGAGACCGGTCACCCTTCTGGAGTATGAACTGAAGGGGGCGAAGCCGGCCCTGTTCGCCAAGTGCCATATGCGCCGCGCCGGCCGCAGTTTCCTCGTCGATCGCATTGCAGAGGTGATCGACGACGACGGGGAGACGATCGATATCCGCGTCCTGCTGGCCCTGTTCGGTGTCGACGTGCCGCCCCCCGTACTCCAGGCACAGCGGACCCGGATTGCCCCGCCCCAGCCCGATCGTCAGGTCGTGCCGCAGGGCAGGAACAAGCCGGACCGTGCAGCTGTGAGGGCGATGCTCAAGGCGGCTGCCCGCAGACGGACACCATACGTGCCCGGCGCAGATCAGCAGCCAACGCCAACGGCAACGCCGGTCGCGGCTGCAGAGCCGTCCCCCGCCCAACCGCCGGAACCCGCCGCGGCCGATCAGCAGTCGGCACCAATCCGACAGGATATGCCCAAGTGGTTTGGGTGGCTGGCGACGACGCTCCTGCTCTCCCTCATCGCGGGACTGTTGGACGGGCGGGCGGCAGCCGCGAGCGTGATGTTGATCATCCTGATGATCTTCACGGTGATCGGCCTGGTAAGGCCAGGCCCCGTCGGCATGCCGTCGCGGGGGCGGGTGGGGTTGGTGGCCATCATCGGCTTCGCCTTGGCCGTGATCGTCGGCCCGGGGCCGAGCGGAGACGCAGCGCAGGATCAGCAGGAGCCGGTCGCGGCGAGCAGCCTGCCTGAGACACGGCCGGGGCCATCCGCGGCCGATCCGGCCCAGACACCGGCCCAGGCGCCCCAGCGGCAGGTGTGGCCGCTGAGCCCCGATAAGGTGGCCGCCGGGATCCTCACCCTGATCGAGCCGGCGGTAGGCCAGCCGGACAACCTGGCGACCCTGTACTGCGAGTATGTCCGCCGGCGCGAAGCGACCCGGTCACGGATCCTGCGCAGCCTCCCCGGATTCGTGCATGAGGCGCTGGTTCCTGGGGACCAGCTCACCTTGACCCACGAGCTGGCCGTTGTGAACGGCTTCGAGCGCGAGGATATCGCCGGCGGGTTCCGGGTGCAGCCGGGGCAGAGCATCAAGATCCTGGAGAGCCTGCGGGACAGCCAGGGCCGGCTGCATTACCGGGTCGAGTTTGTCCTCATCGACGGGTATGTGCAGGCCGTTCAGCTCCAGCGGGAGTTCAGCGTGGACGACCTGCGGGCCTACCAGGCTGCCATTCGGGCCGGCGAAGAGGCCGCAGTCGCCCAGATCGAGGCGGAGACCGCAGCAGCAGCGGGCCACCCCCTGCCCGAGCTGACCGCCATGGCCCGTGAGGCCGGTTGGTCGGCCGCCTGTAGGCGATAGGACCCCACTCTAGACCCTATCGGAGCGCTGCGGCGCGCTCCCACCTGCCCTTCCGTGCACCCTGCCCCGGCCACGTCGGACCCAGACCCATGCGCGGAACGCATGTCTGGTTCGCCGCCACCGCCCCCAGCGCATGCCTACCCCCCCGGGGGGCCCCGGCCCGGCCCACGAAACGGACTTTCCCCCCGCCTCGCCTGCGCAGCATTTGTGGGCCAAATTCTGCACTGCCGAACAGCCTGAAAACCTAGGCACGGCGCAGGCTGCCGGACAGAAATCGGTCGCTCGAAATCTCTGCAAATCTCCGCGTTGTTCTGCGGTTCCATTTCACCAGCGCGCTGCCAGGGCGGACAGCAATGCGACCGCCAACGGCAGGTAGGTTATTGCGTAAAGCAGGGCCCTCCCGCGGGGGCGCAGCACGCCACGTGGCCGCTCCGGGTCCGGCTGGTCATGCGCCATCGGCCTGGCCCTCCCTGAACCTCCGGATGATGGGTGCCAAACGGCCCGGACTGCCCCCTCCCAGCTCCCGCCGCAGCTCCCGGACGGATAGCCGGCCGGCCTCATCCAGCCGAGCACAGGCGAGCAGCACGGTCGCCGTGTCGCTGACCGGGGGCCGGCCCCCAGTGTTACGAAACCAGGGGTCCTGACGGTCGGTTTCGTAACAGTCGTCAGTACCAACGGTCAGGTCGATGAACGGCGCGAAGGAGCAATCCCGTGTGGCTCCGATCAGCCGCTGCAGCGCCGCACACAGTGCCTCATGCCCCTCCGGCCGTTCCTCGTTCAGGACGATGGCGAAGGCGGCAAGCTCCGCAAGCGGCCCGCCCAGCAGGCAGGTGTCATCGGGCGCCAGGAGTTGGTGACCGACCGCACGGTAGCTGACCATCGCCCTCACTCCGCCGCTACGGCCAAGGTGTGTGTAGGGTTGCAGTTCATCAGCACCTCCGGCATGCCCGAAGGGACCGAGTTGCCGATCAGCCGCATTCCCTCAGACTTCGTCAGCGGTCTCCAGTGCCAGACGGGCTTGCCCGCAGCGTCGAAGATGGTCGCGCCCTTTCGGTCCTTCTTCTGGACCCAGATCCGCGCCGGCAGCTCCAGCCAATGTGCCGCCGCGGCCTCCGCAGGGCTCAGCATGCGCATTCCAATATCGGCGACGACCCAGGTCCGGCCGTCGATCGCGAGGGTGACGATGTCGCCGCCGGACCAAGCGCCGTAGGCGCGCAGGAAATCGGCCACCTGTCGGGCCCGGGCGAGCTGCGGGCCGGTCAGCGGCGCGCAGAGCTGGGCGCCCGTGACCATGGTCCGGTCCCGAGTGGACTGGGTCGCCAAGGGGTCATCGACAGCGTCATGCTGCCCTCCTGTGCTGTACTGGTGGTGCAGGAAGGCGCAGGTCACAGCCTCATGGTGCCCGCCCGCCGTCTGGGTGCCGAGCGGTTCCGCCACATCGGCGGCGGTGGCCGTGCCCCGCAGCTCCGTCAGGTAGGCCCCGGCGACCTGCTGCTGGGTGATGCGGGTCGTCATCGTGCTGACCGGCTCGTCCGCCCGGTTGCCGACCGTGCCGCCGTTGTGCTGCACCATCCACGCGCCGATGAGGCCGTGATGCTCCCGTTGGGTCTGGGTGGCGAGCGGGTCGCTTGCCGCCTGGCCAACGCTGCGGCTGCGCAGCTCCGTGAGGTGGGCAGCGACCACGCACCGGTCCTCCTTCGTGGTGGTCGTATTCAGCGGGCCCGCGATGTCCATCGGCGGGACCTGGGCGGCCCTTCCGCCTGCGCCGACAATGGTGGCCGCCATCACCGCCAGCTCCCCGCCCTTGACTCCCGCCGTCAACGTCGGAACCGGCCCCTGGCCACCATGGACACGGGGCGGGCTGGCGCTGTGCGTGGTTGGCACCAGCGCCGGGCCGCAGACGGCCAGCTCTCCCCGGTGGGCGGCCGTGATCGTGGGCAGGGGGCCAGCCATATCCACCGGAGGCCGCTGTCCGTGGTGGGTGATGTGGACGATGTAGGGTGACGCCGACTCAAGGACGTAGCGGCGCATTCCGACAGCCACGCGACGAAGGGTCGCCTGGGCCAGGGGGCGGGCTCGGTCAAAGATCGAGGGGAGCGGCAAACTCCAATCGATAACCTCGGCGGCGGCCCTGTGGGGCAACAGCTTGCCGGCCAGGACGTCTGGGTGTGTCCGGGGAGCATGGGTGCGCACTGGCCAGGCGGGACGGCGGCCGCCGAATAGGCCGACACCGAACAGCCGTTTGCGTGACGTTGGCATACCGTAATCTGCGCAGTTGAGGTCCCGGTCCTCCCAGGTACACCCGAGCCGCTGCATGTGCCGAACCCAGGCCCGGTACCGGGTCCCGGCATGGCGCGGGTCGCGCACCAACTGCTGCTGCTGGACTGGCACCCGTTCACCTGGCGCGGCGATGCTCCCGTCAAGCTTCACGACGCGCTTGGTGACGGGGTCGCGCTTGGCGACCAATCTCCCCCAGCCGCGGATTTCCCGCACATTCTCAAGCGTGACGATCCGCGGTCCCAGACCGCGCTTACGCAGCCGGCCCACCCATCGGCAGACTTGCCAGGGCATGGACCTGACCCTGGGCGAACGCGGGGCCCCCCCCTTTGCAACAGAGTGGTCGCGGCAATCCGGGCTGGCATGGAGCACGTTCACCTCGCGCCCGCCGGTTGCATCCAACGGGCATACCTCATAGATGTCGGCATGAAGGTGGCGCGTGTGGGGATTCATGGCTCGATGAGCCGCGATCGCCACGCTGTCATGATTCACAGCGATGTGAACGGGATACCCCGCCTTCTCCAAGCCCTTGCACCAGCCTCCCATGCCGGCGAAGAGCACCACATTTATGGCGCCATCAAGGGGCCAGGGTTCGGCAGCCGATGTGCCCGGCAACGGCCGGGGCGCCCGGGGCTGGCGAAACCTCCGAACCTCTGGAAGATCGAACAGCGTGTCTGCCACCGGTGCGATGACAGGCTTGCCGGATTGCGTATCGGGTGTCATGTAGCTGAGGCCCTTCTGGGTTCGTGTCACCCAGATGGCACCCGGTGGTGCTAAGGCCTTGATTCCACTTCGACCAAGATGCCCTCATAAGCCCTTGGTCGGGTGTTCAAATCACCCCGGTGCTACCATCTTCGCCGCGCGACGCGGCCGGAACAGTCGGCAGGCATTGGCCTGACCGGCTGTTCTCGTTTTCGGATCAGGCCTCGGATCGGCCCGACGCCCGTTCCCCACTATCATCCGGGATCATCCACTATCATCCGGGATCATCCGGGATCATCCGGGACCGCGCACCGCTCTGGACGGCCGCGCAAGGACAGCCGCGTAAACACGCCCGCCCACCCCAGCACCCGGGATGGGCGTGGCAAAAATGCGAGAAGGGCGGCCCGGTCAGGCCGCCTGATTCTCATGCAGGATGTCCATCAGCCGGGCGCGCAGGTTGCGCACCTGGTCCGTCACCTGATGGGCCTTGGCGTCCAGGTTGTTGGCGATGGACCGGGTGGTGCCTGCATCCTCCGCCACCGCGCGGATGCGGTCGGAGACCTCGATGGTGCCGCCGGCGGCACTGGCGGCCGACGCACTGATGCTCTCCGTGGCACTGCCCTGCTCGGTGACGGCGGCGCTGATGGACCCGGCGATGCTGTCGATACCGGCGATAAGGTCCTGAAGCTCCCGGATATCGCCAATCACCCGACCCGTCGCCTCCTGCACCGCCGCGATCTGGGAGGAGATTTCCTCCGTCGCCTTGCCGGTCTGCCCGGCC
>JBJOKR010000003.1:0-66818 GCA_046045995.1 Pseudomonadota bacterium
GTTTGCGTCTCCATTCCAGCGTGAATCGGTAGCCCAAACTCCGAACTGGTGTCTCCGTATCCTCGGATCGGTGTCCCCGTTTCCCCGTGGTTCCGTGGTTGTTCCAACGAGGGGGCCGGGCTGCGTCCCTGTTCCAACGAGATTGGGCTTCCCTCTCCCGAACCCAGGCAGCAAGCCCTGAGTCTCGGGTTTGTCGCTGTTCCAACGAATAGGTGTCGCCGTTCCCCCTCCCCCATGTCACCGTTCCCCCGAATTGAGGGCTGGGAAAGCCTGGAGTCGCGGGCCCGCTGGGGCTAAATCTTCGTTGTTTCAGTGACGTCGGCACAATCCGTTGTGGACAGCACAAGCCCCGTCTTTCCTAATGTCACCGTTCCGGCTTGGCGCCAGCACCCCCTTTCTCGTTGGAAGGGTGACATGGCGGCACCCGTCCCCAGCCCGGCCCACAGCCAGGGCCGATGGGGTGGGATGGGCTCGAACACGGACCAGCAAGCGGGTGGCTGCCCAGTCCACCCGGATCTCCCCCAACCTCGTTGGATGGGTGACATGACCAGGAGCCTAGACGACGTGCATCAGCTTTCGCTCCTCGACAGCCCCCTGATCGGGAGCGTGAAGAATGAACGCTCGATCATGGTCTACAACTTCTTCGCCTTGACCAAGGAGAAGCGGGTCGATCCGATCCGCTACAGCGATGGCAAGGTCGCGATCGAGGTGAAGGGCACCGACGCCGGCATCGCCACCATCTATGACAAGGAATTCCTGATCTATATCGCGTCCCTGATGGTGGACAAGATGAACCGTGGGGAGCCGATCGGCCAGGTCTTCAGCTTCTCCGGCCATGACTTCTTCCGCGTCTGCCGTGTGTCGGCGGGCGGCAAATCCTATGACCGCATCTCCGGCGCCTTGGAGCGGCTCCAGGGTACCCAGATCAAGACCAATATCGAGACGGGCGGCGAGGGTACGGATGAGTGGTTCAGCTGGCTGAAATCGGCCAAGGCGGAGTACCGGAAGAATGCCAAGGGCGAGCGGGTCCTGAAGCGGATCACGGTGGAGCTGTGCGACTGGCTTTACCGTGCCATCCTGAAGGACAACAGGATGCTGACCTATGATCCGGCCTATTTCGACCTGCCGCCCATGGAAAAGCGGCTTTATGAGATGGCGCGGGCCCATTGCGGCAACCAGCCCGGCTTCCGTATCAATCTGGAAAAGCTGCGCCTGCGCGTCGGCGCCGAGACGGATCTGCGCCAGTTCCGCTACAAGCTGGCCAAGATCGCGGAGAAGAAGAGCCCCCTGCCTGAATACGGTTTCAAGCTGATCAACGACCCCAACAGCGAGGGGGGGCCGAAGGGACAGCGTACCGTCCTGAAGAAGATCATGGTCATCTTCTGGCGCCTGGACCGGTGGCGCGAATACGACGTCAACCGGTTCGAGATCCTGGAGGATTGACCGCGGAGGGCCCCATGGCGAGCGGTGATCTGCTGGCGGCCCTGGTGGCCCTGTTGGGCGACGCCCAGGTGCTGACCGCGGAGCGAGCCGCCCCGTACGCCGTGGACTGGCGCGGTCTGGAGCGGAGCGAGCCCCTGGCCGTGATCCGCCCCGGGTCGGTGGAGGAGGTGGCGGCGGCCGTCGCCCTGTGCGCCGGGGCCGGTGTGCCCATCGTGCCCCAGGGCGGCAATACCGGCCTTGTCGGCGGCACGGTGGCATGGCCCGGCAGCGGTGCCATCCTGCTGAATCTGGGGCGCTTGAACCGTATCCGGGCGGTGGACCCCGTCGGCTTCACCCTGACGGCGGAGGCCGGGTGCATCCTGGCCGATGTCCAGGCCGCGGCGCAGGCATCGGACCGTCTTTTCCCCTTGAGCCTTGGGGCGGAGGGGACCTGTACCATTGGCGGCAACCTGTCCAGCAATGCCGGTGGCATCCTGACCATCCGCTACGGCAATGCCCGCGACCTTGTCCTGGGGGTGGAGGTGGTTCTGGCCGACGGCCGTGTCTGGAACGGGCTGCGATCCCTGCGCAAGGACAATACGGGCTATGACCTGAAGCACCTGTTCCTAGGCGCGGAGGGCACGCTGGGCATCATCACGGCGGCAACGCTGAAGCTGTTCCCTCGTCCTGTCGGGCTGGAAACGGCGTTCATCGCCGTGCCGTCTCCCGCCGCCGCGGTCGCCCTTCTGGCCGACCTGCGTGCCGGGGCGGGGGAGGCGGTGACGGCGTTCGAGCTGATTCCCCGCTTCGCCATCGACGGTGCCCGCACCCTTCTGGGGCGGTCCCTGGATCCGCTGGCTGCACCCGCCCCCTGGTATGTCCTGACAGAGTTGGGGAGCAGCCTGCCGGGTGCCGCCCTGCGCCAAGCACTGGAACGGGTGCTGGCTTCCGGGATGGAGGGCGGTCTGGTCCTGGATGCGACCCTGGCCGGCAGCGGGGAGCAACGCCGCGCCCTGTGGACCATCCGCGAATCCCTGCCGGAGATCGGGCGGAAGGTGGGCGGGGCGGTGCATCACGACATCGCGGTGCCTGTGGACCGGGTGGCGGACCTGATCGAGCGGGCGGGAACCGCCCTGGACCGCATGATCCCCGGCATCCGCCCCTACCCCTTCGGCCATGTCGGCGATGGCAACATCCATTACAACATCGCCCGGCCCGACGGCATGGACGGCGGGGAGTTCCTGGCCCGGGCGGGGGAGATCACGCGCCTGGTCCATGACATCACCGCCGATCTGGGTGGATCGATCAGTGCTGAACATGGTATCGGCGGCCGCAAGCGGGGGGAGTTGGCACGGCTGAAGCAACCGCTGGAGCTGGAGCTGATGCGGCGGGTGAAGGCCGCGCTGGACCCGCAGGGACTGATGAACCCGGGCAAGGTTCTTCCGGATCCGGAATGATCGTTGGAAGCGGCCCGATCAGCGGCCGTAATAGTCCCGGTACCAGCGTACGAACCGCTCCAGCCCCACCTCGATCGGGGTTGCGGGGGTGAAGCCCACGTCCCGGGCCAGATCATCGATATCGGCGCAGGTGGCGGGCACGTCCCCCGGCTGCATGGGCAGCAGAATCTTCTCCGCCGTCCGGCCCAGGCATTCCTCCAGCACGGCGATCATCCGCATCAGGTCGACCGGCCGGTTGTTGCCGATATTGTACAGGCGATAGGGGGCGGTGCTGGTGCCGGGGTCGGGCCGGTCGCCCCGCCAGTCCGGATTGGGGGTGGCAGGCCGGTCGGCGGCGCGGACGACCCCTTCGACGATGTCATCGATATAGGTGAAGTCCCGCTGCATGCAGCCTTCATTGAACAGCTTGATCGGCTTTCCGTCCAGGATCGCCTGGGTGAACAGGAAATAGGCCATGTCCGGCCGCCCCCACGGGCCGTAGACCGTGAAGAACCGCAAGCCCGTCACCGGCAGCCGGAACAGATGGCTGTAGCTGTGGGCCATCAGCTCATTCGCCTTTTTCGTGGCGGCGTAAAGGCTGATCGGGTGGTCCACGTTGTCATGGACCGAATAGGGCATCGTCGTGTTCGCCCCATAGACGGAACTGGTGGAGGCATAGACCAGATGCCCCACCCCCTGGTGCCGGCATCCCTCCAGGATGTTCAGGAAGCCTGTCAGGTTCGAGTCCGCATAGGCAGCCGGATTGTCCAGGGAATGGCGCACCCCCGCCTGGGCCGCCAGATGGATGACGGTCGCGGGTCGCAGATCGCCGAACAGGGCGGCCATGCCGGGCCCGTCCGCCAGGTCCAGACGGTGGAAGCGGAATGCAGGCTCCGCCGCCAGCAGGTCCAGCCGGGCCTGCTTCAGCCGCACATCATAATAGGCGTTCAGGTTGTCCAGCCCGACCACCGGCCGCCCGGCCGCCAGCAGGCGACGGGCCACATGGAAGCCGATGAAGCCCGCCGCACCGGTGACGAGCACGGGGCTGTTGTCCTGCACCATATCCTGCTTCCCCAGCGGTATCGATCGCGCACACCCATAGCGTCTTTCCGGGGCGCCGTCATCCGGGCGCCCGCGGGGGGCGCCGGAACCTTTGGCTATGCCGGTCGTGGACGTGCCGCAGGATGGTCGGCTTCAGGGGCAGGCCTTGGCCGTTTCGGATACGATCCGATCAAGGAATTCCAGCGAAGGCTTCGCGGTGCGCGTCAGGCCCTTGTAGCGGGCCGTATCCTCCGGCGTGGTGCGGATCACCCCGGCCAGATCCGCCGCCTGGGCCGGAGACAGGCTGCCGATCGGCACCTGATGGGTGCGGATGGTGAAGACAACGGCCCCGGTCCGGGGAAGGCGCCGCAGGGTCTGGCGTTCCACCCGCAGGAACAGCCGCGTTGCCGCATTCGCCGCCGTGATGGTCCGGTCCGGATCCTCATGGGCCGTTTCCACCGGCTGGAACAGGGCCGGATCGTCATTCAGGGCCCAGTTGGTGCGCCAGACCGGGCGATCCACCGTCAGGGCATCGAAGAAGCGGTCCACCGGCACCGCCAGCTTTGCGGCATAGCCCGGAACCGGGCGGTGGATGCCGGGCAGCGGCTTGCCCAGCTTGTCCGCCAAGCGCCAGCGGTTGGGAAAGCACAGTACCGCCCCCATGAGTCGCCAGCCCCCGGGCGTGGGAAGAAGCAGGCAGAGATCATCGGCGACAAGCCGACCGCACAGGTCCAGCGGGTCATGGCCATCCAGGCGCAGGTGGTCACCCGTCACGGCACTGGCTATTATTCCGTCTTCAAAACGAAATAGATCCGGCCAGTTCCGCGTCAGGTGGCACAGCACCAGGTCGCGAAGTTCGCCGGCCGCGTCCCGCGCCTCTGGCATACAGGCCAGAACTTCCCCCCGACGGGAGTCCAGCAGGTGCCGCCTCTCCGCGATCTGATCCGACCAATCGTCCTGGGGAAGGATCCAATCCGCCGGGTTCAGGGCGCGCAGCCCCATGGTCAGACGGAAGCCGGTGCCATCGAAAGGCCAGGGCAGGCGGGCGGGCGGCAGGCCGGGGCCGCGGCCAGGGTTGGGGGTGTCGGGGGGTGTTGCGGCGGCGGTCATGGCGGTCGGGCTCGGCGATCCGGTCGGGCTGTCTGTGTATGGCCCTGGACCAGGCGGATTGCCAGGGGAAGGCCCGAACCTCCGCCGCCCCGGGGGGCAAAGCCGGGCCTTCAGCCATGAAGTCGGGGCATGCCGCAGGCCCCCTGCCCTGCCTTGCCGCCCCCCGGCCGGTCGTGTAGGGCTTGCCGCCATCACCGGACGCCAGGATTCCGCCCATGCCCAATACCGCCAAGATCATCGCCGCCGCGCGCGACCTGCTGCAGATCGAAGCGAAGGCCGTGCTGATGCAGGAACAGGCCCTGGACGATCAGTTCCTGGGCGTGGTGCGGCAGATCGGTGGGGATCTGGGGAACACCCTGGTCGCCGGGGTGGGCAAATCCGGCCTGATCGCCCGGCTTCTGGCCAGCAAACTGTCCAGCGTGGGCGCCCGCGCCTTCTATTACAGCGCCCTGGATGCGCTGCATGGGGAGTTGGGGGGGCTGCGCCCGGGGGATCTGCTGATCCTGCTGTCCAACAGCGGCCAGACCCAGGAACTGGTGGATGTGGCCACCGCGGCGCGCCAACGGGGTGTCACCGTCGCAGCCATGGTCTGTCGGGTTCCGTCTGCCCTGTCCCGGATCGCGGATTTCACCCTGCATGCCCGGATCGAACGGGAAGGGACGGAGACCAAGCTGCCCACCGCCAGCACCACGGCCATGTTGGCCCTGGCCGATGCCCTGGTGGTCGCGGTCGCCGCCCAGCGGGATTTCACGGCGGAGGATTTCGGGCGTAATCATCCGGGTGGCACCCTGGGAATCGTCCTGGGGTCGCGGGTGGCTGACCTGATGGTGCGGGCACCGGACGGGGTGGCCCTGATGCGGCCGGACCAGCCGATCTTCGAGACCCTGCTGGCGATGACGCGCTTTCCCAACGGCGCCGCCCTGGTGGTGGATGAGGCGGGGGCCCTGGCCGGCATCGTCACCGAAGGCGATGTGCGCCGCGGCCTGGCGACCCATGGCAAGTCCTTCCTGGATGCGGCCACGGGCGCCTGGATGACGCCTGCCCCCCGATCCTGCGGCCCCGAGGCCAGCGCCATACAGGCGCTGGAGATCATGGAGACACCGACCCAGATCTATGTCCTTCCGGTCGTGGGGGAGGGGCGGCGGGTCCTGGGCCTGCTGCGGATGCACGATATCGCCGGGCTGGAAGTGGAAAGATCCCTGGGCTGAAATCCATCCTCCCCCTCTAGTTATATTGAGGGGGCGGTGGGAATCGGTCATGGTGGAGTAATGCGGTTTTTCGGCCGCAGGTGCGGGGCAGAGGGCCTAATAATGCGGGAAATGCGGAGTTTGGGCTTCACCGACCGGGAGGTCATAACGGCGGTGCTTGACCTGATGCGCAAGACCCGGCAGCCGTTGCCCAGTGGTCAGATCCGCGATATCAGCTTCTATTCTGATCCGGTACGGGCAGAACTACTGATCGAGGACGACTTCGGCGAGAAGACGACCGTCCACCGCAATGCGGCGGAGCTGGCGGCGTCCCTGGTCAATTACTGCCTGGAGCGCCGTATCCGCCTGCCCAGCCATGGCCGGAAATTCGTGGAGCTGATCGCAGGTTCCCTCAACTTGCTGATCTATATGGAAAACGCAGCACCGGCCCCGCGCACGCGCCGCCCGGCGGGTCAGGCGGCGCCACGGTCATGACCCTGGGCCAGGGCCTGGGGGCCATCGCTGTGCTGTGGCTGCTTCTGCTGGCACGCAGTGCGTGGAAGCAGGGGGAGCTGGGGCAGTTCCTGCGCGCCGTGCTGGCGGTGGCGGTTTTGATCGCGGCCGTTTCCGGTATCGTCGCCGGCTGGATCTGGCTGGACCGGGGCTGATCAACGCCAACGGGCGGGAGGATCAGCGGATTTCCACCGCGATCACCCAGCAATCGCGGCTGCGTCGGGCCAGCATGGTGCACACCTCCTCCACCCGGCTGCGGCTGAACGGGCCGGCGGCAAGCTCCACCGCAATGCCGCGGGTGGTCGCCCGGCGGAAGATATAGGGAGGCAGGCCGGACAGTTCGGGAAGCGTGTCCTGGATTTCCCGCCACAACATCTCCGCCTCCGCTAGGCTGGAGAAACTGCCGAACCGGGCGGCGAAAAACCCGGGCGATCCAGGCCCCAGCGTCGTCGGGGAGTAGGTACCGATGATGGGGCGGAGGTCACCGGGGGGCACGCCGTTGCGGTCGCCGCCATCCAGGATGATACGGTCGCCGCCCACATCCGCGATGCCGACGATGCGGCCCGCCCCACCCGCCAGCCAGTGATCCCCGGGCAGGACGCCGGTGCCCGCCGCCAGAACATCCGGCACGACGACGGCGGTGTAGAGAACCGGCCTTTCCCGATCGATGGGGGCGAGGCTGGCCGCACTGACATAGCCCAGTTCCCGCCCGCCGATGGCGATCCAGGCCATGCCCGTGCCGCGGGGATAGCCCAGCACCGTCACCGTCCGTCCCGCCTCGATCTCCATCACCTGGGGCGCGCCGGCCACGGGGGCGGACAGCACCGCCAGGGGGGTTGCGGCCACAGCCTCCCCCGGGTCCACGGCGAACTGCGCCATGGCGGAATGGGGAAGGAGGAGCAGCGCCCAGAATAAAAGGAGGAGCCCAGCCAAGACCGGACCCCGCATCCATTCCGCCGCACAGCGCCTGATCATCGCCCGCCTCCCGCTGGCGGGGCACCGGCGCCGGGCACCAGGCCTGTGGGGGCGGCCTGTCCCGGTGGTGCCTGTCCCGAAGATGGTTGTACAGGCGATGATTGCGCTGGGGGCGGGGGCGCCGATCCGGGTGCCGAAAGTCCCGTGGTGGCCTGTCCCATCGCAACCGGCTGGGGCCGGTCGCGCCAGACCAGGGGGGCGATGGCCAGGGGCTGGGCCCCCGCCTGAAGCAGGAAGGTGGGGGGGGCCGCGGTGCCCACGGCCGCCAGCGGGCCCGTGGCACGGGGGACCGGGGGTGGGCGCTGTGCCGGACGTTCCGCTGCCCGCGGGGCAGTCGCCGTTCCCGTGCGGGGCGGCGCCGGCCGGTTGGCGGTCGGGGCCGCCGTCGGGGCGGGGCTTTGGGCGGCGGTGGCTGGGGTGGCCGGGGCGGGCCCTGCCGGTGCGGGTCCTGCCGGTGGCTCGGGAGTTGCGGTTGGAGTTGCCGGGGTGGGCGGTGCCGATGCGGCCGTGGCCTGACCCGCCTGCGATTGAGGAGAAGGCGGCTGTGCAGCGGGTGGCGGTGCCGGGGTTGCCTGGGAAGCGGGTGCCTGCGGTGCCTGTTCACCGGCGGTGGCGGCCGGGGCGGGCGCAGGGGCGGGGCGGCTGGTCAGCACGGTTTGGGTCGGAGTACCCGGCGGTGCGGGTGGAACGGTCGACTCCCTCCGCGCCGGGCGTCCCGTCACCGGTACCGGCGCGGGTGCAGCGGGTGACGCTGCCGGTGCCCTCGGTTCCCCGGCAGCGGGCGCTGTCGCGTCCGGCTGGCGCAGCAGATCCGCCCCGGTCAGGCGGCGGGGCGCACCCGTGGCGGGCTGTCCGGGGGTCTGGGCTGCGGTGGCTGTGGCGGATGGGGTACCAGCAGCCGGCGGGACCGGCGCCGGGTCCGCGGCCCGGGCCGGGGCCGAGAGCGTCAACGCCCCCAGGAGTGCGCCCAGCACCAGGGTAAACGGCGGCGGCGGGTCCGCGGACCGTGTCCTGATGCCATGGTGCCGGTATCGGCGGGAGGGGGGCATGTCGCGCATCCCTTTTGAATGGCGTCGTCGCAGTGTGTACCGGGTGGCGCCCCGGGCTGGCAGGTGTCCGGCCAGCGGCGGCCATCACCATCCGGGGGGTGCATCTTGCCCGGTTGGCAGAGTATCCCGCCCCACCCGGCATGCCAACCCCGAACGGTGGATCCGGGGCCGCCGTGTGGGGTGACACAGGGGGGTGACACATGGGGGTGTGCATGACGACAGGGGACAAATCCATTCCACTTCTGTAAGATGTCGCCCGTCTGTGGAACTACGCTCGGGGGAGAAACGCAATGCCGCGCCGTAATGCGAAGGTGGATAAGGAGACCGAGGTCCATATCCCGGATTTCCTGGAGATCGACGGCCAGCTTATCCCCCATAACGTCTGGGTTGGTGGCCGCCGCACCAGTGTGCGCCTGGAAGCGGTCATGTGGACGGCGCTGCGGGAGATCAGCGAGCGCGAAAGCATGACCATCAATCAGACCATCACCTTGATCGCGCGCCGCCGGCATGCCAATGCGTCGCTGACCGCGACCATCCGCGCCTTTCTGATCGCCTATTACCGGGCGGTGGTCACCCTGGCGGAACAGGGCGGGCTGGCGCCGGAGGACAAGCCTTTCATGGATACGCTGGAGAATGCGGTGCGAAAGGCGTGATGCCTGTGCCTGAAGGCCGGGCCCCCCCGCCCGGGCAACAGGCCGCCCATGCTGTCGCAGGAACCACCGGCGCCCCGATCGGGGCGCCGGTTTGCTTTCAGGGCCGGGCTGTTTCCGGGCCGGGCTGTTTTAGCGAAGGCGGAATCCCTTGCCCCACCAGCGGGGCCGGAGGGGGCAGACGGGTGCAGAACCTGCCGGGAAAAATCTGCCGGGTGGTCCGATTTGATCAGCTAAAGCATTGAAAAACAAGGAAAGGCACCGTCTGGCACGGCCCTTGCGAAGAGGGGGGCGAGCAAATGCCAGTCAACAGGAGCCTGCCATGACCGTTTTTGGAGCCTTGACCACGGCTGTGACCGGCCTGGGTGCCCAGTCCCGGGCGCTGGGCCACATCTCCGACAACATCGCCAATTCCCAGACCGTCGGCTACAAGCGGGTTGAGACAGCGTTCCAGACCCTGGTGACGCAGTCGAATTCCAACCTGCACAGCCCGGGTGGTGTCCGTGCCCGTCCGCTGTATACCAACAGCGTCCAGGGCACGATCACCCAGACCCAGACCTCCACCAACCTTGCCATTTCCGGCGCCGGCTTCTTCCAGGTCAGCCGCGGCGAAGTGGTGGGCGGTGATGTGAACTTCCAGGAACAGACCTTCTTCACCCGCGCCGGTGACTTCCAGTTGGATCGCAACGGGTATCTGCGCAACAGCTCGGGCTATTACCTGAATGGCTGGGGCCTGGCCGCGGGCTCCAACCAGGTGGACCGCAACAACGTTCGTCCCATCCGCTTGGCCCAGTTGATCGACAACCCGTCGCCGACGGCGAACATCAACCTGTCCGCCAACCTGCCCCTGACCCCGGCGGAAAGTGCGACGCTGCCGACCACCACCGTGCCGATCATCGACCTGAACGGATCGGCCCGGAATGTGGAACTGACGTGGCGCAAGCAGGGTAACAACCTGTGGCGGGTCCAGGTGAATTCCCCCGACAGCACGACCCAGGGCACGGCCGGTACCCTGCCCGGCCAGCCCCAGGCCTTCGGCTCGGCGATCCAGCTGGTGCCGAACACGACGCCGGTCCAGCAGTTGAGCCAGGTTTCCCTGGCATCGGTCACCCAGAACGAAACCTATACCGTGACCATCGCCGGTCAGAACTTCTCCCACCGTGCGACGTCCTTCGACACGGTCGACTCGGTGATCGGTTCCCTGCTGAACAAGGTCAATGCCAGCGGTCGCTTCACCGATTACACCTTCACGACGACGGCCGGCGGCGTAATGGACATCACCGGCCCGACCAACGGCCGTGACTACACCATGGCCGTGTCCACGACCGACCCGGCCGCCCCGCTGACCACCACCACCAGCCAGCCCGCAACGCGCGGGGTGCAGCAGCAGGTGTTCGTGCCCTTGACCGGATCGGTGGGCGACATCAATGACGTGTTCACCATCCCGTTCGGTGGCGGCAACCAGTCCATCTCCTATACGACGGATGGGACGGAAGCGAGCCTGGACACGGTTGCAACCCGGCTGGCCGCCCTGGTGAACGCCAACGCGGACTCGCCCTATATCGCGACGGCCCAGGGCCCCGGCCTTACCCTGACACGCAAGACCTTCGACGATCCGGTGGATGCGGAGTTCGGCATGGGCACGATGGTCACGACCGATGGCCGTACCCCGGCCCATGTGGAGGTGCGGTTTGGTGACGGCGGCGTGATGCAGTCCCTGTTGGCCACCAATGTGGGTGACGGCAATGCGACCGTCGCCCCCACCCAGAATGCCGGGGATCCCGCCTTCATCGAGTTCGACCTTGATTTCGGCAATGGTTCCCAGCGTGTCCGCCTGAACCTCGGCACCTTCCAGAACGCGAATAACGGCCTGACCCAGTATGCCGGGTCCAACGTGGATGTGTTCAACCTGAACCAGGACGGGTTCACCCGCGGTGCCTTCCGCGATCTGGCCATCCTGGGGTCCGGTGAGGTGGTCGCGAACTACGACAACGGCCGCAGCCGGGTCCTGGCGCAGATCCCGCTGTTCCAGGTTGGCAACCCGGAGGCCCTGCAGAAGGTGGACGGCAACGCGTATGTCAACACGGTGGAAAGCGGCAACGTGCGTGCCTCCTCCGCCGGTGAAAGCGGGTCCGGCAATTTCGTCACCAGCTCGGTGGAGGGATCCAACGTCGATCTGGCGGATGAGTTCACAAAGCTGATCATCACCCAGCGCGCGTATTCCGGTAACACCCGGGTCGTGACGGCGGCGAACGAGATGTTGCAGGAGGCGTTGGGCATGGCCCGGTAACGGCGCCGGTCGGGGACCGCCCGGTCCCCGCCCCGGCACCTGGTCGGTCGCCTGTACAGGCTCCTGGACAGTCATCAGCATTGCTCGGCAACGGCCGTCGGAAAAAGTCCGGCGGCCGTCGTCGTTTCGGGGCAGCCCGTGCCCCCCCGGCATCCCTGTACCGGCCGCTCTGTCCCGGCATCCCTGTCCTGGCCGCCGTTCAGCCGAGTTTGGACTGGGGCGGCAACAACTGCCGGGCCGGGCAGGATTTTCCCCTGTCCTGCCGCGCCAGGGCGGGAAATTCAGGCGCCAGCGCCCATCGTGGCATGCCATGGGCCGGCACCATGATTGAAAACCACCGTGCTGCCCCCCGCCACCCCCCGCCCCCTCCCCGCCAAGGCTTGGGCGCCAGCCGATTTCCCGATCCGGCCCGCAGTTTGCTGGTCTGGCCCGCAGCTTGCATAGAACGGGACGGGACTAAAAGGGCCGTCATCATCCGGCCCGTTTCGGGAGTAGACCCATGTCGTTGGATGTCGCCTTCAACTCTGCTGTCAGCGCCCTGCGCCTCACGCAGCGGTCGTTGGCGACTACTGCCAACAACATCGCGAATGTCGAAACCGAGGGCTATACCCGCAAGGTTCAGACCCAGCAGCCGCTGACCGCCAGTGGCCAGGGGCTGGGTGTCCTGACCGGCCCGGTGGAACGCCTGTTCGATCAGGCGCTGCACAACGAGTTGCTGCGCCGGAACGCCACTGTCGGTGACCTGGATGTGCGCAACAGCTATTTGCGGCGGGTGGAGGAGGTGCAGGGATCGCCCGATGCCGGCATCAACGTGGCCGCCCGGCTGACCGATGTGCGCGACAAGTACGTCCGCCTGGCTGCCACGCCGGAAAGCAACATCCTTCAAACCGATGTCCTGATCGCGGCGGATGAGTTCGCGCGGACCATGCGGGATGTGTCGCGGACGATCCTGGACACCCGGAATGCTGCGGACTCGGAGCTGTCGCAGTCGATTGCCGGCATGAACAGCTTCCTGAGCCAGATCGAGACCCTGGACAGCCAGATCATCCTGGCCAAGCAGAAGGGCAGCGGTGCGGGGGAACTGGAGGATCAGCGGGATGCGGCCATCGTCGGCCTGTCCAAGCTGGTGGAGATCCGGGTCCTGCGCCGCAACGACGGATCGGTGGCCATCACCACGGCCTCCGGTGTCGGCCTGTTCGACAAGGTGGCCCAGACGGTGAACCACCGGTCCACCCCGATCGACCATACCTCCTTCCACCGCACCAGCCCGCCCGGATCCATCCCCGCCATCACCGTGGGGGAGGGATCGAGTGTGCGTGACATCACCAGCATCCTGTCCGGCGGGCGCATCGGCGGTCTGTTGGCCCTGCGCGATGATGAGCTGCCGCGGATGCAGGCGGAGTTGGACAACCTGGCCTTCCAGGTGGAAGCCCGGATGCGGTCCAACGGCACGACCCTGTTCACCAAGGCCGATGGTGTCTCTGCCCCGCCGGGCATTCCCACGGCCTATGTCGGCTTCGCAGGTGAAATCCGGGTGGCCCAGGCCATGATGGATGATCCGCGGCTGGTGTCCCTGGGCGACCGCGGGCAGGAGGTTCTGTCCTCCCCCGCCGGTGGCATCCAGAACCCACCCTTCCCCCTGGCGCTGGGTGCCCAGCAGGTGAACCGGATCATCAACAATGTGTTCGAAAGCCCGACCGGGTCGGATGTGAATCCCCACACCCCGTTCGCCAGCCGCAATCTGGGCCCGGACCCGCTGGCCAACATGTCGAGCACCCTTCCCTCCGCGGTCCGCTTGACCGATTACGCCGCTTCCCTGGTGGCGCGGCACGGCACGGAGCGGGGGACCATTGATGCCAACCTCAAGGCGGCCGAGTCGGTGCTGAACTCCATCGAGCAGCGCTACAACGACGCCACCGGGGTCAACATGGATGACGAGCTGGCGCAGCTTCAGCTGCTCCAGCGCTCTTACGCCTCCGCTGCCCAGGTCCTCCGGTCCATCGACCGGATGGTCAACGATCTCTTCGCCGTCCGCTAGGATTGGAGCTGAACCATGACCGTCTCGACGCTCAACCAGTATCAGCAGCTGCTGTACAACAGCAACAATCTGCGTGAACGCCAGAACGTGCTGCAGCAGCAGGTCTCCAGCGGGTACAAGGCGCAGGTCTTCAGCGGCCTGGGCACGGACTCGGTTCGATCCATCGACCTGCGCAACAACCTGTCGGAAATCGATACCTATCAGCGGAACATCGATGAGGTCCGCGCCCGCACCGGCATCATGAACACGGCCATGAACCGGGTCTCGGAGATCGCCCGCGACGTGCAGCGGCAGCTCATCACCCCCGACGGGGTCAGCCGGGCCGATCCGGCCATCATCCGGCAGATATCGCGCCAGGCGATCCAGGATATCGTCCAACTGCTGAACACCCAGGTGGACGGCCGCTTTGTTTTCGCCGGCAGCAGTGTGGCCTCATCGCCGGTCAATGCGGACAATACGCTGGCCGATTTCGCCGTCAATGAATACGCGGCGAACTTCCCCGCCGATACGGCACAGCTTCAGCAGAACATCTACAATGAGGTTTACCGCCCCGACCGTTCGATGACCCCGCCCAACGGCGGAAACCCGCAAGGTCTGTTCAATTCAGCCCTGGCCCAGGGCGGATTCCAGGTGAGTGCGCGGATCGATCGGAACTTCGATGTCACGTATGGCGTGAATGCCGATGCGGAGCCGTTCCGGCAGATCATCTACGGTCTGACCTTGGCCGCGGGTCTCCAGGCGCCGAACCCCAACACGCCCGCCAATGACGAGTCCATGCGCAATCTGGTCCGCACCGCCCGCGACGCCCTGGACCAGGGTGGCAAGGCCCTGGAGCGGGAGGTGGGTATCCTCGGCTCCATCCGCAGCCGGGTCGACCTGATCGACCGCAAGCATGACAATGTGGGAACCCTGCTGCGCACGTCGCTGGGGGAGGTGGAGGATACGGACGTGGCCAAGGTGGCGTCGGACCTGAAGCTGGTGGAAACCCAGATACAGGCCACCTACTCCATCATCTCCAGCCAGCGCCGCTTTTCCCTGGTCGACTTCCTGACCTGATGCCGTTGGTCGGGATTTCCCACCATCGCTGTTACGGCACGCCGCCTCTGCGCCGCCGCCCAGGGCCACGGAGTGGTCGCCCAGCTACGGAGGGGAACAAAACCGCCGTTGATTGGGTCACGGAAAAAGGCGAAGGGCTTTGCAAGTGGGCGCCAGCGGATCAGGCCTTGGCTGGGGTCCCGCGGCCGCTGCCGCCAGCGGCGGTCCGGGCGGCCCCGCTTCCGGCAAGGGTGGCCAGTTGCAGGACCGAATCTTCATATTGGATCAGTTCGCGGGAAATCTGCAGGGCTGTGTAGAATTCGTTCTGGGCCACCCGCTCGCGCATCTCCGCAATGGCGTTTCGGACGGTGGTGCTGCCGGTGGCATCGAAAAACTGCTGTGTATAGGTATCGAAGAATTCCCGCATGCGCGGGCGCTCCTCCGGATCGGCCAGGTAGGCGTTCTGAAGGCTGAAATAAATCCGGCGGGCAGGGGAATTCGCCTGCTCAGGGCGCATGATCTGCCGGTCCACCATGAAATTGGCCCGGTTCATCAACACGATCTCGGCTTTGCTTTCCGCCCGGATCAGCGCACCGTTGATAACGATGCATTCGCCCGCAGCAATCCGTAACTTCAATGCCATCCGAACAATTCCCTGATCCACAGGACCCGATCAACGGGTCATCGCATCTTCGGCCATGCCTGTCCTGCCAGCCGATGATTGCCATCCGGGCGCAATGCCCCTGTCCTGCGGCACGCATTCTGGCAGGTTCGTCCCGCCGCGGGAAGCATCGAGATGGCCGGGCAGCCGACGGAGATGTGGTTGACCGGCGGGCGCCAGGCAATGGTGTCCGCGCGGGCGGAGACCCGTTCGGCCCGGGCCCCACTTTTTCCGGCTGTACCGCCGGGTGGGCTCATCCTGCCCATGCGGGCGGAGACCCGGGTGTTCGCTGATCGTGGGGCGGCGGAACGCCAAGGTTGGATGCAGGCTATCACGATCATTCAGGGTGGGCTGGCGGCATAGCTGCGAGGTTTCCGTCGCCTTCCCCATCTCCGCCCGGACACCAACCGCCCCCATCTGCTGCAACCCAGACCTGCGTGGACATGGAGTGCCGACGTGCGAGGTTAATGAGCCCACTGTCGGTTCCATTCCAGTAACACGATGGGGCGTGGAGGTACGTCGCCTCAGGCGCCGCGGGCGGCGGTCCGGACGGGGGCGGCCGTGGGGGCCCCGATGGTGGGACCGGCCCCGGCCGCTGGCGCAGAGGCGGGGGCCGCGGTGCTGGCGGGGTTCACAGTGGCGGCCGGGGCCGTGGGCTGGGAGCTGCGGGGCTCCGCCCGGTTGGTGCCGGTAGTCGCCGCAATGGCCGCTGGCGCGTTGCGATCCGTCTGCGCCGAATCCCGGCCCGGAAGAGGCGGTTCTTCCTGGTCTGCGTATTGCCCGGGCACAGCACTTCCGGTCAGGGCCGCGCGGCGGTAGGCCTCCAGGATGCTGCGATCGGGGATGGAGCGTTGTACTTCCCCGCTCTGCACGTCCCGGATCTCGATCACCAGGATCGCCGCGTCACGATCGAAACGAACGCGGGGGTTGGTGTAGAGCGCGGGTGCGGAGATCGGAGGAGCGCCCTCCGCCACGGACTCGGCCGCCATCGCCCCGCCGCGATAACCAGCGGAGATCATGCTTGGACCGGAGAGTGTGGCGGCGCTTATGTTTGGCATGGTCGTCTCCAATGGAGAGGATCACACAGCGTGGATAGTTCGTCAAGGTTGTTTGGGTTGACAGAGCGTTGTTCCCCCCGTCCGGCGGAGTCGATATGGCGCTGCACCGCCATGGTCGTGAGTCATGCGTTCTAGGGCGGCAAGTTCCTGGGGGCCAAGTTCCTGGGGGAAGCCGGGGCATGTCCGGTCCATCATTCCTGATCTTGTCCCCGGCGGGCGGGCGAACTCTTCCGTTTACGCACCATGCCGTATGGGGATATCCTGCTGAACGGTAACGAGGGATTCCAGGGCGAATCGGCGCCGCGCGGTACATGGCTCCCTGCATAGGGCGCCATGCGATCTGCATCGGTCCATGGCCGTCGCCAGGACGGCATTCCATTCGAATGGGTAAAGCGATGAGCGACGATACGGTGATGAAGGCGACGGCCAGCGACCTTATGCTGATCCAACGGTTCGCGGATGAGCATACCCGCTTCGCGACGGAACGGCTGATGGAGTCCTTCGATGATTTGAAGGCCGTCGGCATCCGGGAACAACTGGTCGGGGCAACGGCCGTGCATCTGGGACTTTCATCCCTGATCCGCGTATTTGGCCGGGAGCAGGTTGTCGACATGCTGGGCCGGCTGGCCCCGCTTGTTGCGGATGGAACCGTCGGAGCCGAGTGAACAGACCGCCGATTTCCCACGACATGGGCGGCTACGGTGCGGTTCCGGCGTGCGCCGGCATCCATCCGCGGACCGGCGCTTTCCGTCCTTCCCTGGCATATGTGATTACCTTGGTCCAACGGTCGGGAACCCTGACCCTTGTTACGGCGGCGACCGCCGCAGTACCGCCCGTGCGGCGGCGCACCAGGCCACGGAGTGGCCGCCCGGCGACTGAGTGCAGAAAAGCCGCCTTTTGTCGGTCACGATATGGGGCGGCGGGTATCAGTCCGCTGGTTTGATCCCGACCCCTGTCTGACCCGGTCGTTCCGGCCGAAGGCGGAGATATTGGATGACCGATGATTTGGAGCTTCGTCGGCTGGTGGAGGGGCTTCGCAGCGATCTTCGCGCCGTGCCGGAGCTGATCGCCCGTCAACGCCACCTGCGCGAAGCGCTGGACCGGATCCATTTCCGGCTTTCCTGGCCGGCCGGTGTACTGCCCCCCGGGAACAATTGGGCAGCCAGCCCCGACATGCTGCTGCATGTGGTGGAAACGGCGCTGGAGCAGGGTCCGGCCGTGGCCGTGGAATGCGGCAGTGGCACATCCACGCTGCTTCTGGCCCGGTGCATGCAGCTGGCCGGTCGCGGCCATGTCTACAGCCTGGAACAGGATGCGTCCCATGTTGCCCTGACCCGCCGGAACCTCGAAATCGCCGGCGTTTCCCAATGGGCGACCGTTATCCACGCGCCCATGGTGCCCTATTCCCTGCAGGACCAGGATTACGGCTGGTACAGCCTTGCCGATCTGCCGGACCTGCCTATAGACCTTTTGGTCGTTGATGGGCCGGTGGGCATGGTCGGCAAGCTGACCCGGTATCCTGCGGGCCCCCTTCTGTTCCCGCGTCTCGCCCCTGGCGGCATCGTCTTCCTGGACGACCTGCGCCGGGAGGAGGAGCGGCGGAGCTTTGCCCGCTGGCGCCTGGAACGGCCCGACCTGGTAGCCGGTGTGGTGGAGACGGAGCGCGGGCTGGGCGTGCTGAAGATGGCCACTGTCTAGCGGCAGTCGACGGAACAATCTCCGGGGCGGCGCCGGCCGGTCGCCACCCCGGATCACCTGGGGTGGGGGGCGTCAGATTGTGATCGCGCGTGTCTTGCTCGCGATCGCGACCAGGTGTTCCACAGGCGTGCTGCCTTCCATCCGCAATTGGTCCTCCAGCACTGCCACGTGGGAGAACCCGGCCTTGGCGAGGCAGCGTTCCAGATAATCCTTGCGGTAGGCGAAGCGCCCCGTCGGCGTCAGGATGTAATCCGCGTCTTCCCGGCTGTGCTCCACGGTGAAGATCAGCAGCCCTTCATCCGACAGGATCGTTGCCGTATCGGCACAGGTTTCCTCCAGCGCGCCGAGATAAAGGAAGACATCGGCGGCGGTGATCAGGTCGAACACCTCCCCACCCTCCCGCCGGCGCTTCACGTCCGCCTTGATGTCATCCTTCACCAGTTCGTCATACAGGCTCTTCTCCGCCGCCTCCTCCAGCATCTTGGCGGAGATATCGACGCCCACCAGCCTGTCCACGATCTCCCGCAGGACGAAAGCCATCAGCCCGGTACCGCAGCCCAGGTCAAGGCAGGCCCTGAATCGGCCGGACGGCGGCAGGTTGTGTTCGACATGGCGGGCCATGACACCGGGGCCGCGATAGACCAACCCGCCCAGCAGGTGCTTTTCGAAGCTCTCGGCATAGGAATCGAACACCCCCTCGATATAGTCGTTGGGGGCGGATTCCACATGGTCTCCCCGCATTCCGGCGGCCAGGTGGGCGAAGGTGGAATTCGTCGGGAACAGGCGCGCCGCCTCTTCCAGCATGGCTGTGACGGCATCCCGTCGGTTCAGGTGATTCAGCCAGGTGATGACCATGACGTAGAAGTTTTCATCCCGGGACCCGCGGTTGATCTCCTCCTGCGCCAGGCCTGCCGCCTCTTCCCGGCGGTCCAGCCGCCACAGCAGGCGGATGACATTGGCGCGCGCGTTGAACAGGCTGTGATCGACACTGACAATGGCCTGGAAAATCTCCAGGGCGGCATCGGTCGCGCCGAGCTTGTCCATGGCCAGGGCAAGGCGGAACTGCGCGTCCAGGGTGGCGGTCACGTTGCCCGCCTCGAACGCCACGTCGCAGGCCATTTTCAGGTACAGGGCCGCTTGATCGTATAGCTTGGCCTCGCTCAGGGTTTCGCCCAGTTCGGTCAGGATGTCGTAATCCTTCGGCGCGGCCAGGAAAGCCTCCGACAGGTCCATGATCGCCCGCGCCGGCTCCCCGGCTTCCGTATGTTGGCGGGCCCGGCGGCGCAGCAGACCGACATCGTGGGGATGGACGGCAAGGCCGGTGTCCAGGTGAAGGCGCGCGTCCGTCGGCCGCCCTTCCGCCAACGCCAGATCGGACAGGAGGGCGCGCAGATCCGCATTGGTCCCGTCGATCTTCTCCGACAGATCCAGGCAGATCCGGGCGTACTCGTGCTTGCCCTCGGCGATCAGGCTGCGCGCCTGTTCTACAAGACGTGTGCTTTCCGGGGATTGGGTGTCCATCGGGCGTCCCTTCAGAAGTGCGATCGGGTTCAGCGTCCGGAAAGGCCGTCGAGGACGGCGTTGTTGATGTCCAGCACGAAGCCGACATCCACGTCGGAGGTCTGGCGGCCGTTGATTTCGGACAGGACGGTCATCCCGACATTGGCGATCAGGTCGCGCAGCCCCTTCGGCAGGGGATTGGAGTCATTCGTCGCCTCTGCCACGAAAACGCGCCACAGCGTTTCCACCTGGCCCAGCGCTTGGGCCAGGGCCGCCATGTCGCCGGCCTGGCGGGCATCATCCAATCGGCTGGTGATCCGGCCCAGAACCTGCTGCTCGGTTTCCCGGGTGCTGGCGGGGGGTATCGGCGCCTGGCCGGGGGCCGGGTGGTGGGCCGGGTGGTGTGATGTCTGCTGCACGACGGAACTCCTTCCTCACGGGGCATCCGCAAGCGGTCTGGCGGTTCGACCGGTCACGGTGTAGAGCATTGTCTCAAAATCGCGGGCGAACCGGGCATGGTCCATCAGCGGTGACGCTTCCATCCGGCGGCGCAGGTCCGCGCGGAGGCGTGCCAGACCCTGCACGTCGCGTGCCAGATCGACGGCCCGAGCGACATAGGCATCCACCCCGGCACAGACGAGATCGCCCAGACCCGAATGGGTCAGGTGGGAGGCGGAATGCCGGCTGGCGAATGTTTCCCCCGGGGCGGTCACAACGGGAACGCCCATGTGCAGCGCCTCACAGGTCGTCAGGCCGCCGCCATAGGGGAAGGGGTCCAGCCCGATGTCGATCCGGCCATAGGTCTGTAGAACCACCCGGTGCGGCCGGGTTCCGATGAATTCGACCCGGGCCGGATCAATGCCGCGCCGGGCGAAGCGGCTTTTCAGATCGTCCACCAGGATAGTGGAATTGTACTGTTGGGACAGCAGGACCAGACGCGCGCCGGGACAGGCCGACAGGATGCGCGACCAGGCATCCAGCAGCGGACCGTTCACCTTGGCATAGTTGTTCAGGCAACCGAAGGTGACGTGGCCGTTTGCCAGGGCAGGCAATTCCTGCACGGGCGGGGCATAGCTTGCCGGGTAGAAGGTGACGTAGTCATTGGGCAGGCGGTAGATCGCCTGTTCGACGAAATCGGCCTCCGCCCCCGGCGGGCTTTCGATCCAGTCGCTGATGACATGATCGAACTGGCGCACGCCCGTGGTGCCGCACAGTCCGCCGACCCATTTCATCTGGACCGGGGCCACCCGGGCGAAGGGAAGCGCCAGCCGCGCCCCCTGGAAGCAGCCCGCCATGTCGATGAAGACATCCATTCCCAAGGCCCGGGCCCGGCCGACGGCGACAGCATCCGTGAGCGTGGTCAAGTCCACCCATTCATCGCAATGGGCCAGGAACACATCCGTCGTGCGGTCCCGTTCGGTGCCGCTATCCAGCAGGATGACCCTGAACCGGCGCCGGTCGATGTTTTCGATCAGACCGCGGCTGAAATGCCCGACCGGATGATTGCGGAATCCGCCGGACATGAAGCCCACGGTCAGGCGCCCGTCGCGGGTGACCGGGGTTGCCGGGGCGGACCAGGCCGGCAGGCTGTCGGCGTAGCGCGCCTCTCCCTGGAGGGCAAGGGACTCGGCAACATCCCGGATCTCCCGGGCGGTGGCGCGGGGATCGTAATGGAGGCCGAGCAACAGGGTCGATTGGATACCCATCTCCCCCGGGAAGCGGCGGACGCCTTCCCGCAGCAGGTCGACGGCCCGCTCCTGTTCTCCGGTTTCATACAGGGAGGTGCCGAGACCCTGCCAGACCTCCGGGATGTGGGGAACCGATTCCATCGCCCAGTCCAGGAACTGGCGGGCCGCCATGGTGTCCCCGCCCTGGCGCATCAAGGCCGCGATGGCTGTGAGGATCGCCTTGTTTCCCGGATTCTCCGTGAACGCCAGTTGGAAGGCGTGGATCGCCTCCATCGCGAAATAGGCATTGTAGAAGCGATGTCCCAGCAGACCGTAATAGGCTTCCCGATCCGTGATCCGGGGAAGATCGGCCTCCACAACGGCCCAGAGGGACTCCCGCCCTGCATGGTAGCGGTGCATCAGATGGGCGGCGGCGATATCGTTGATATCGCCCTTGAGGTCGAATCCGGTGCGGAAGGCGGCCTCCGCCGCTTGATATTGCTTGTCCTGGGCCAGCAGTTCCCCCAACTGTCGGTGGAGCCGGTGGTCGTCGGGGGCGATGGTCAGGGCATGGCGCATGCGGGCGGTCCCGCCAGCATAATCCTGCTCGGTGTAGTCAAGGGAGGCCAGGACCGACAGCGCCTTGGTATCATCGGGATCACGCGACAGCACGATGTCGAGGCGGGTACGGGCCGTCTTCAGATCCAGGGAACGGATGTCCAGGAACACCAGGTTCAGCAGAGCCTGGTTGCCGACCGGGTCGGCGTCGACGGCCAATTCGGTCAGGATCGAGCGTGCCGTTTCGCCATCGCCATTGGCAATCATGGCAAGGGCCAGGTTCAGCGACGCTTCCTTGTCTGCGAGCCCCAGTTCCAGGGCCCGCCGGAATGCGGCCATGGCATCGGCCGGGTGGCCGGTCTGGAACAACGCCATCGCCCAGTCATGTTGGACAAGGGCATTATCGGGTGCCATCCGTCGGGCCAGATCCAGATAGGCCTGGGCGGTGGCGTGGGCCCCGCGGTCAAGGGCCACCCCGGCCGCGCCGCGGAGCTGATCGATCAGATCCGCCGCGGGAGGCCCGCTTCCGAGAAGCGCATCGAAGGCCCCGATAATCCATAGATCGCCGAGTCGGGTCCGGAGCCGATCCCGGAACGACGCCGCTGCCGCAGGGTCCAGGTCATGGAAGTCCAGGAACTGCCGAACGACCTGGCCGATGCGTTCCGTTGGCTGTGTCGGGTCGTGCGGTGCCAACCTGGTTTCCCCTTCGAACGGTGGAGCCCCGTCCTGACCGGAGCAGCCACAGCATAGCAAGCTGACCCGGGAGGGTTAATGTTTTGTTGGCATCGCCACGGATGCGGTGGAAAGGACGGGCCGGATCCGATGGGCCGAGCGCCTTGGTACAGGGGTTGCTCCCCGATAGCAGCAAGGACAAGGGATCGCAAACTCTGGATGCCGGGTCACGCCGAACTTCCGCCCCGCATACTGGATTGCAATCTGTCGGTCGTCGATGTGCGGGGTTGTGACCAGCGATGCTGCAATGTGGAAGCGTGGAAACGAAAAAGGGGAGCCGAAGCTCCCCTTTTCCAACAATCGAGGGTTACTGGGCTTACCGGAACAGACCCAGCAGGATCTGCGGCGCCTGGTTGGCGATACCCAGGGTCTGGGTGCCAAGCTGCTGGCGGATCTGCAGGGACTGCAGACGGGCGCTTTCCTTGGCCAGGTCGGCGTCGACGATGGTGCCCAGAGCTTCTTCGGACGCCTTCTGGAGGGAGGAGTTGAAGTTGATCTGGTTGGTCAGGCGGCGCATGTCGCCGCCCAGGCTGTTCAGGGCGGTGGACGTGGCGGCATTGCCCTTCACCCAGGCGCCGGTGGCGGTCAGGGCGTTGGACGCATCGGTCGCAGTGGCGACGGCCGCAAGCGCCGTGGTGGCGGCGTTCAGGGTCGCGGACGCGATGCTGTACAGCTCGCCATTGATGTTGGAGATGACCTTCTTGGTGGCGGCCGTGGCGCAGAGCAGGTTCGTCTCGTTGAAGGTCGCCGCCTTGATGAAGTTCTTCACCTCACCCAGCAGACGCGACAGGTCCGAGTTGTACTGTTCGCGCTGAGCCGTCGTCAGGTTCGCGTCGGCGAGCTTGGTCAGGACCTCACGGCCCTTGGCCAGCGTATCCGAAACCTTCGTTGCGCCTTCGAGAGCGACGCCCACCACACCCTTGGCGACGCCGAGCTGCTGGTTCACGGCGCCATAGGCACCGATCTCGCTGCGCAGGGTCTGGGCAACGGCAAAGGCCGCGCCGTCGTCGACCGCGTCATTCACCCGGTTACCGGTCGTGACGCGCTTCTGGACGGTCTGCAGAGCTTCATTGGTGCGGTTCAGGCTCTGGAGTGCGACCAGGGCGCCTGCATTGGTGTTTACCGAATTCATGACCATTTTGGTGATCTCCCTCTTTTAGGAAGTAAACGATACCCTATCGCTTACATCAGATTGACAAAAGGTGCAACGCCTTTTTAACGCGTTCGCGGCCCTTGTTGCGTCCGGTGCCCGTCGCCCGATTTCAGGCGGAGACACCGGCAGCCGGCGGGCGCTGGGATGATGGGGGTGTCGGGGACGGTGCTGCCCGTTCAGACAGGCCGGCGATGATGTTGCGGTTGATCTCCACCAGGAAGGGGACATCCGGATCGATCGTGTTGTCCGTCATTTCCCTGATAACAGACATGCCGACCGATGCAATGGCGGAGCGGAGATCCTGGGGAAGGCGGTTGCCCTTGGAAAGCACGTCGCTGACGAAAACGGTCCAGAGGCTGTGATTGTCCGTCACCGCCTTGATCAGGGCGATCCGGTCGCCCGCTTCCGCCGCAACCTCCATCGACCGGGTGATCCGCAGCAGGATATCGCGTTCGATGGCACGGGGGTCGGCTGCCGCCGCGGTTTCCTGGGCTTTCCGATATGGATTCTGCATCACCGATCTCCTGAACGGACAACCTGAGCCGGGGCGATGCCGTGGGGCATGGCCCATGCCGTTCGTTCCGTCGAACTTACCCTCTCTGTGTACGTTGGTCAGCGCTGTCAGGCAATCAAAGAAACATTGAAACCGGACTCGGTCCGGATGGAAAGTGAACTGGCCCCCTGCGTCAGGTTGAGAAGGCTCTGGGCTGTGACGTATTGACCGGCCGCGCTGTTGAACTTGAGATTGAAGTTATTGAGGCGGAAGGAGTTTCCATCTCCCGTCAACAGCATGAAGCGGTTGAAGTTCGACCGGTTCGCCGGATCCGACGTGGCATAGTTGACGTCGTCGTTGAGGACTGCCCGATCACCGAACTGAGCCGTTGATTGAATGCTGAAGAACGGGTTGGAGGCCGGCGTCGTCTCATCCCCCCCGAATCCGTCCAGATCCAGGGCATTGTTGAAGCCGAACAGCTCGCTCTCATCGTCGATGCGGCCGTTGTCGTTCGCATCATAGCCGAGAAGACCCTGGGATCCGCCGAACAGCTTCGTGATCTCCAACTGCTGGTCGCGCACCTCGTTCTCGAAGGCGTCATACATGGCGCGGGTCGCGGTGCCGGTCGGGGTGAATGTCCCATCCCCCGCGACGCTGCCGTAGGGATTGGCGATCCGACCCTCCTGCCCTACCCGGGGGAAGGCGATGTCGACGAAAATGGCGCCGCGCGTATCCGCGGTCACTTCCGGCCCTTCCGGGCGCTGGGTCAACTGGCTGTCCAGGGTGTCCAGATCTTTCCAAATCGACTGGAATGCCTGCAGGGTCTGGGCCGTCGGCACGGCGGAGTAATAGTCCAGCCGCCCTTCGAACGCGTTGGACGGCAGGGTGGCGGCCTGCGCGCCGCCGCGGGAGGCGAAGGTGCTGGCTTTCGGCGGCGTTGTGGTGCCTGAGCCTGTGCCGGTGTTGCCGGTCCCGGTCGTGCCGCCCGTGCCCGTGGCGGATGAGGCGGGAGGGTTCTTGAGGATGTCATCCCTGGCGGTCGTGGTCAGCGTTTCCCACGCCGTCTGCCGATTGAGATCGGTGACGTTGGTGTTGCGCAGGAAGAAGGACGGCATTGCCGGAATTGACGACATGGCGCACCTCGTTTTTCACCTTTGGCGTGCCCGGCCCCGGATTATGTTGGGGTTCTGGCACATCCGGCCCCGTGCCCTTTTGGCTGGAGCCGCCGTTCAGACGACATGGTGGGGGAACCATCCCCCCGCGGACGGATACTGTCACTCAAACAACGATGTTCACGCGGTTGCTGCCCAGGGCATTGATGGTTCCGAACAGATCGTTCACCCCACCACCGCCACCGAACAGGGCCAGGGTCGGCGACGACGCCGCGCCGCTTGCGGCCCGCGCCTCCTGATCGGCGACGTTCAGATAGCGCTGGATGAACTTCTCCGTGAAGGCCTTGTCCTTGAACTTCGACAGGTCGACCCGGGAGGAGATGGCGCGCGCCTGCGTTTCCACCGACTGCACCGCCAGCTGATCGGGCAGGCCCAGGGTCTTGGTGATGACACTGCGCAGCAGCCCGTCGCCCAGGATCTTGAACGGGTCTTCGGCCGCTTCGGCGATGTTCTTGGCGAAATAGCGCGCCCGGGTCACTTCCGAGACGTTCTGGGACAGGGATTTTTCCGACTGGGTGGCAACATAGCTGTCGATGGTTTCCCGAATGATCTTCGGATCCTTCAGCTTGCCGACACCCTTGCTCAATTCGAAAAAGGCGGAGGCTCCGTAGAGCTGCCCCTTGTTCATCTGCTTGGCGACATTGTTGTCATCGGCAGGCTGCGTCAGCGCGCGCCTGACCAGACCGACCTGGTTCAGCTCGGACGCGTTGCCGGTCGCTTCCATCATGAAATTGAGGAGGCGGCGATCACGGAAAACGTCATCTACGGTCTGGACGCGCGCCACCCGCGTTTCGAAATCTTCGACCGCGCGACGGATGCTCGCGTTGCTGCGGGTCCGTTCGAGGTTGGACGATTCCGATTTTTCGGCCATCCGGTAGACGACCGAGGGCGGCAAGCTCCCGATCGACATGGGTCTCTCCTGTCCAAGCGATTTTCGCAGGCTCCAAACGCACAATCGCATCGACAATCGATGGTGTCAAGGCGCGGGGCTCTGCGATTCGCGCAGGTCTATGAGCCCCGCACCCGCCCCCCAGGGGAGATCGGGCCTATTCCGCCGTCTGCTGCATCGGGTCGAAGCGGCCGCGGACAGCGGCCTCCGCCTGCACCCAATGGTCATGATCGCGGCCATGGGGCTGGCCTTCGTTCAACCAGATGAGATAGGCCTCCGTCCGGATCTGCTCCAGCAGGCCGGCATCCAGGCCCATCGGGGTCGGGGCGGTGTCCACGCTTGCAGCCGCCTTGCGTGCGGACGCACGGCGCGCGGGGGCCTTGACTGGCGTTTCGCCGGCGTCGGCGGGGGTGGCAGCGGTCTTGGACTTGGGCGACTTCGCGGGCATGTGCATCTCCCTTCGGGATGGCCCCCGCGCGGGGGCTTGTGGTGCAGACTGCCATCGCGGATCACGCCCCGCGACGCATTGACGCTGGTCAATTACCACTCTCGGCGGCGTTGCGGCAGACGCCCCGGCACACGGCAGCATCGCAGTGCAGCAAACCGGGAGTGTCATATTTCTTGCAAGTGAAATTACCATGACGCTGGGGAGAATCCGGTAATCCTGCTACATCGCCCGGCACCGCCCGGATCATGCTAGGCTTGCTCTCCCGCCTTCCTGCCTCCCGCCCCGCGCCGCCCGATGCCGCCGACCCGCCGATCCGCCCAGCCCAAGCCCCCGGCACGCCGCCGCCCCGATCCCGATCAGTTCGACCTGTTCGACATGCCGGAGCCGACGGCGGTCATGCTGACCTTTTCCGGCCGGACGGTGGATCTGGAGCGGCCGGACCTGTCCGCCTTCGAGATCGAGGATATTGCCCGGCCCCTGGCCTATCAGTGCCGCTTCGTCGGCAACACCATCGCCTTCTACAGCGTGGCCCAGCATTCGGTGCTGGCCAGCCACCTGGCCCCGGCGGGCTTCGAGTATGACGCCCTGATGCATGACGCGGAGGAGGCGTTCACCGGTGACTGGCCGACACCTTGGAAGGTGCGCATCGGGCGGGAGGCGATCGAGGCGGCGACAGCACCCCTGAAGCGGGAGATGGCCCGGCGCTTCGGCACCCGCTATCCCCAGCCAAAGGAGGTGAAGCTGGCCGATCAGCGCGCCCTGGCGACGGAGCTGCGGGACCTGTGCGCCCCCCATCGGGTGAACTGGAAGGATCTGCCCGCCCCGGCTACCCTGCCGATCACGGCCCTGGACCCGGAGCAGGCCATGCGGGCCTTCCTGGACCGGTTCCGGGAATTGCGCGGGTCCGCCGCCTGAACCGGGCGGTTGAACTGTGGTACGACTGGTCCAGCGACGGGAATGAGGGTGAGGGCGGCATGCGGGACGGTGACCGCGACAGGGCGGCGGCGACTGGCCGGCGGCGGGGGGCGGAGGGGGATGCCGCGGGCGGCCGCCCGACGGTGAAGATGGCGGATCTGGCGCGCCTGGCCGGGGTGTCCGTTTCCACCGTCTCCCGCGCCCTGGCGGGCAGCACCCTGGTCCCGGCGGAAAAGCGGGCGGAGATCCTGAAGATCGCCCGCGACCAGGGCTATGTGGTGAACGAGGCGGCGCGGAACCTGCGGCTTCAGAAGACCCAGGTCATCGGCATCGCCATCCCCCTGGGCCATGAGGCCGGGCAGCTGATCTCCGACCCGTTCTTCATCGAGCTGTTCGGCCGTCTGGCCGATGAGATCACGGCCCGCAACCATGCCGTCCTGCTGAACAAGGTGGTGCAGCCGGGGCCGGACTGGATCGACCGGCTGGTCCGGTCCCAGCGCTTCGACGGGTTGCTGGTGATCGGGCAGAGCGACCAGCACGACGCCCTGAACGCCATCGCCCGGTCCTACCGCCCGCTGGTGGTCTGGGGCGCCCATCTGCCGTCCCAGGCCTATTGCTCCGTCGGGTCGGACAATATCGGCGGGGCCCGGGCGGCGGTGGAACACCTGCTGTCCACCGGCCGCCGCCGCATCGCCTTCCTGGGCATGGCGGAGGTGCCGGAGGTCGGCCTGCGTTGGGAGGGCTATGTGCGTGCCCTGACCGCGGCCGGGCTGCAACCGGTGCCGGACCTGAAGGCGCCGGCCCATTTCACGGTCGATACCGCCTATGTCGCCGTGCGCGACCTGATCGCGAGCGGGGCCGTGTTCGACGGGGTCTTCGCCGCGTCCGACGTGATCGCCATGGCGGCGGTGAAGGCCTTGTCCGCCGCCGGTTTGCGGGTGCCGGAGGATGTGGCCGTGGTGGGGTTCGACGATATCGGCCTGGCCGCCCATGTGAACCCGCCGCTGACCACGGTCCGCCAGGATCTGGCCCGCGGGGCCCGGGTAATGGTGGACCTGTTGTTCCGCCGGATGGAAGGGGAGGATACGCCCTCCGCCACCATGCCGGCGGAACTGGTGGTGCGGCGCAGCAGCGGGGCCTAGGCGCACGGCGCCACCCTGCACCCGCACCCGTCAGGCCCAGATCCAGACCAGCACGCCCGTCACGGCCAGCAGCACAGCCGATTGCAGGCGGTAGTTCTGCCACAGCGGCAGGGCCGCCAGCTCCCGCGATTCCCGGGCGAAGGTGGCACCGGTCCAGACCAGGCCATCCACTTTCTCCGCGGGCGGCGGGGCGGTGGCCAGGCTGACCGCCACCACCGTCACCAGCGACAGGGCGAAGAGGACGGCCGCCGCGATCAGGAAATGCAGGTCCAAGGCCCCCGTGACCGGCCCGCCCCAGAACAGGGCCGCACCGCCGATGATGCCCGCCAGCAGACCCGCCCGGGCGCCCGCCGCATTGGCCCGTGGCCAGAGGATGCCTGCCAGGAACAGGGACACCACCGGCGGCACCGCATAGGCCAGGATGGATTGCAGATATTGCCACAGGCTGTCGGATATGGCCTCCACCACCGGCACCCAGGCGACCGACAGGACCATGAAGACGATGGTGGCGATCCGCCCGATCCGCACCAGCCCCGCCTGGGACAGGCCGGGCTTCAGCCGCCGGGCGAAATCCATGGTGACGAGCGTGGAGGCGGAGTTGAAGGTGCTGGCGATGCTGGACATGATCGCCGCCAGGAACCCCGCCACCACCAGCCCGATCACCCCCACCGGCAGCAGATCGAAGATCAAGGTGGGATAAACCAGGTCCGGCCGTTCCAGATCGGGATAAAGCAGGATCGCCGCCGTCCCCGGCAGAACCATCAGGAACAGAA
Organism: Pseudomonadota bacterium; assembly: GCA_046045995.1. Lineage (GTDB taxonomy): Bacteria > Pseudomonadota > Alphaproteobacteria > Azospirillales > Azospirillaceae > Indioceanicola. Next base: position 29,606 of record JBJOKR010000003.1, read on the forward strand.
CCGGCAGCTTCAGCAGGCCGGCGAACAGGCTGCCCCAGCGCCCGTGGTTCAGGTCCTTGGCCGACAGGACGCGCTGGGTCATGAACTGGTTGGTGCACCAGAAATACAGCCCGATGATCGGAATGCCGGTCAGCAGCCCGACCCAGGGCACGCCCGGATCATCCATCGGCCGGATCAGGCTGAGCTTTTCCGGCGCCACCCCGGCCATCACCACATCCCATCCCCCCGCCTTCTGGAACGCGAAGACGGAGACGAAGACGGCGGCCCCGCACAGGATCACCGCCTGTACCACCTCCGTCACCAGGACGGCGCGCAAGCCCCCCGCGGCGGTGTAGAGACCGGCCGCCAGGGCCAGCAGGCCTGCGATCTGCCACAACGGCACGTCCGGGAAGATCAGCTTGAACATCAGCGCGCCGCCGAACAGCGTGCCCGCGGTATCGACGACGATGTTCAGGAAGATGGTCAGGCCGGAGAAGTAAAGCCGCGTCCCCCCGTCGAACCGGCGTTCCAGGAATTCCGGCAGGGTATAGACCTGACTGCGCAGGATCACCGGCAGCAGGAACAGGCAGAAGAAGACCAGCACGACACTGGCCATCCATTCGTAATTGAAGACGCTGATCCCCACCGCATAGGCCGCCCCCGCCAACCCGATCAGCGTGGTGGAGGAGATGTTGGAGGCCAGCAGGGCCAGCCCGATGGTCGGCCAGGTGGAGGAGCGGGCGGCCAGGAAATAGTCGCTGGTCGTCGTGCTGCGCCGGCCCGCGCGCAGGCCCAGGGCGACGATGCCCATAAGATACAGTAGGACGATGACGGCATCGATGGTCGACAGTCCGGAAAAATCCGCCATGGCGTGTTCCTTCCCTGGATGATCCGGCCCCCCGGGGGCCGTCCGCGGCTTCACACCGCTGTTCCCGGCCAATGCATTTGATTGGCCGGGGGCTGCAAAGCATTGCATTGCAGCAGGGATTTCCCGAACCCTTGGGATGCCCCACCTGCGCAAGGAATGCGTCAGAAGCCTATGCGCTGCGGATCGAAACCGCAAGATGACGCTTGCAAACGATTGCAGATCATGATCACCTTGGCGGTGAGAAGGCAGGCCGGATACCGGCCGCCCCGGACAGTGGAGGAGTTCCCAATGACCCGTGCACATCTGTGCGCCCTGTTGCTTGGCGCCGCCCCCATCGCCTTGTCCGCCGGTCTGGCCGCGGCCCAGCCCACCGGCACTACGCCCGCCCCCGCTGCCTCATCCGAGACAGGCACCCCCGCCGCCCCGGCGCCGGCCCCGGCACCGGGCACCGATACCCTGGCGATGGAGGAGATCATCGTCACCGCCGTGGCCGGGCAGACATCGAAGCTGCGCACCAGCGTGTCGGTCAGCGGCATCGGCGGGGATGATTTCGCCAATTTCGCCCCCCGTTCCACGGCGGAGATTTTCCGCAACCTGCCTGGCATCCGGTCGGAAAGCACGGGCGGTGAGGGCAATGCCAATATCGCCGTCCGCGGCCTGCCCGTCGCCTCGGGCGGGGCGAAGTTCCTGCAACTGCATGAGGATGGGCTGCCGGTCCTGGAATTCGGCGACATCGCCTTCGGCAATGCCGACATCTTCCTGCGCGCGGACAGCACGGTTCAGCGGATCGAGGCGGTGCGCGGCGGTTCCGCATCCACCTTCGCCAGCAATTCCCCCGGCGGTGTCATCAACTTCATCAGCCGGACGGGGGAGGAGGCGGGCGGTGCCCTGAAGCTGACCCGCGGCCTGGATTTCGACACGACCCGGGGTGATTTCCGCATCGGCGGCCCCATCGACGGGAACTGGAACTTCCACATCGGCGGCTTCTACCGGGAGGGGGAGGGCCCGCGGGAGGCCGGGTACAACGGTGAATCCGGCGGCCAGGTGAAGGCCAACCTGACCCGCAGCTTCGACAACGGCTATGCCCGGCTGTATGTGAAGTACCTGAACGACCGGGCCATCGGCTACCTGCCCATGCCGGTTGCTGTCAGTGGGACCAACGGCGATCCCGATTATGACAGCCTGCCCGGCTTCGACATCCTGTCTGACACGCCGCACAGCCCCTATTTCACCCGCAATGCCGGGCTGGGCGGGGATAACGGCCCCCGGGTCAGCGACATCCGCGACGGCATGCGGCCCGTATCCACCGCCATCGGTGGGGAGTTCGAATTCGATATCGCCGATGACTGGCGCATCGCCAACCGTTTCCGCTGGGCGGAGACGGATGGACGCTTCGTCTCCCCCTTCCCGGCGGAGGTGGCGGCGGCATCGGCCATCGCCGCGGATATCGGCGGGGCGGGGGCGCGGCTGCGCTATGCCAACGGGCCCCAAGGCGGCCAGGCCATCGCGAACCCCGCCGGCCTGAACGGCAACGGCCTGGCCATGCGCGTCCATGTCTTCGATACGGAGATCAATGATTTCGGCAATTTGGCCAACGACCTGAAGCTGACCCGGTCGTTCCGGATGGATCAGGCGGCGGTGGACCTGACGGTCGGGTACTACAAGGCCCGCCAGACCATCGACATGGACTGGCTGTGGAATTCCTACCTGCTGGAGGTGCGGGGCGACCGCGCCGCCCTGCTGGATGTGGTGCGGGCCGATGGCAGCCTGGCGACGGAGGGCGGGCTGATCGCCTATGGCGTGCCCTTCTGGGGCAATTGCTGCACCCGCAGCTATGATGTCACCTATGATATCGATGCACCCTATGCCGCCCTGGGGGTGGAGATGGGGGATTGGAACATCGATGCCAGCCTTCGCTACGATTCAGGGGACGCGAGCGGCAGCTATACCGGCTCCGTCCAGTCGGCCAACCTGGATGTGAACCGCAACGGCGTCATCTCAGCACCGGAGCGCAGCGTGTCCGTCCTGGATCTGCGCAACCCGTCGCCGGTGGATTACGACTGGAGCTACTGGTCCTGGTCCATCGGTGCCAACTACACGGTCACACCGGACCTGGCCGTCTTCGCCCGGGCCAGCCAGGGCGGGCGGGCCAATGCCGACCGGCTGCTGTTCGGCCGTGTCCGCGCGGACGGATCGGTGGCGGAGCAGGATGCGGTCGACATGGTCGACCAGTATGAGGCGGGCGTGAAGTGGCGCAGCGGCGGCTTCGGCCTGTTCGGCACCCTGTTCTATGCGGAAACGCAGGAGCAGAATTTCGAAGCCACGTCCCAGCGGTTCTTCGACCGGGTCTATGAGGCCTATGGCCTGGAGCTGGAGGCGACCTACGGCTACCAGGGCTTCTTCATCAGCGCCGGCGCCACCTGGACGGAGGCGGAGATCGCGGAGGATGCCCTGTCCCCGGCGGTGGCGGGCAACACCCCCCGGCGCCAGCCGGACCTGATCTATCAGATCACGCCTAGCTACAGTGATTTCGGCGTCACCATCGGCGCCAACATCATCGGCAGCACCGATGCCTATGCCCAGGACAACAACAGCCTGATCCTGCCCGCCTATACCCAGGTGAACCTGTTCGCCGATTATGCCCTGACCGAGGGGCTTCTGCTGTCGCTGAACGTCAACAACCTGTTCAACGCCAAGGGCTTCACGGAGGCGGAGGAAGGGGCGATCGTGGACGGGCGCAGCAACATCATCCGGGCCCGCTCCATCAACGGGCGGACCTCCACCCTGTCCCTCTCCTATACGTTCTGAGGGGCGTTTCCGGCCTGGGGCGGGGCTGGTTCCGACCGGTCCCGCCCGCCTTTTTTTGCTGACCGCTCACGTCTGTTCCGTCATTCCGGGGATACCCGTTCCATGGCCTTTGTCGAGGCATTGCAGACCCTTCCCCTGGACCCCGCCCGCCGGGCGGAGCTGGAGCACCGGGCCGGATCCCGCTGGCCGGCGGCGCTGGCCGCCTTCCGCGCGCTGTATGCGGGCCACCCCGACCTGCCAGGGTGGGAGCGGCGGCTGGCCGGGCGGTTGGCCGCGGCGGCCCTGGACCGGGCGGACGACCTTTGCGCCCTGGACCGGGCGCGGGAGGCGGCGCCCGACTGGTTCCAGCAGCCGGGCATGGTCGGCTACAGCTTCTATGTGGACCGCTTCGCCGGCACGCTGCGCGGCCTGGCCGACCGCATCCCCTATCTGAAGGAGCTGGGGGTGCGCTGGCTGCACCCCCTGCCCCTGCTGAAGCCGCGGCCGGGGGATAGTGACGGCGGCTTCGCCGTGGCCGATTTCCGGGCGGTGGACCCGGCGCTGGGCAGCATGGACGATCTGCGCGATCTGGCCGCGGCCCTGCGGGCGGAGGGGATCAGCCTGTGCCTGGATGTGGTGTGCAACCACACCGCCGCCGAACACCCCTGGGCGGAGGCGGCAAAGGCGGGCCATCCGGCCTATCGCGACTATTACCACATCCTGCCCGACCGGGCGGTGGTGGAGGCGTGGGAACGGGACCTTGATCAGGTCTTCCCCGTCACCGCCCCCGGCAATTTCACGGTAGAGCCCGCCCTGGGCGGATGGGTCTGGACCACCTTCTATCCCTTCCAATGGGATCTGAACTACGCCAATCCGGCCGTGTTCGTGGAGATGCCGGACGTGCTGCTGTTCCTGGCGAACCAGGGGGCGGAGGCGTTCCGCCTGGACAGCATTCCCTTCCTGTGGAAGCGGCCGGGCACCGATTGCCGCGGCTTGCCGGAGACACACACCGTCGTCCGCGCCTGGCGCGCCGCCCTGGCCATCGTCGCCCCGGCCGTGGCGTTGAAGGCGGAGGCGATCGTGGGGCTGGAGCAGGTGCTGCCCTTCTTCGGCACGGGTGGGGAGCCGGAATGCCACATCGCCTATAACAACGCGGCCATGGCCGGGCTGTGGGCGGCCCTGTCCCTGGGCGATGCGGGGCCCCTGGCCCGCATCCTGGACCAGGCGGCGGGGCGACCGGCGGGGGCGCAGTGGCTGACATATCTGCGCTGCCATGACGACATCATCTGGGACGCCCTGGCGGGGGAACTGCCCGCGGCGGCCCGGCGGCAGGTTTCCGCCCATTATGCCGGGGCCGCGGCCACAGCGGCGGGCCCCGTCCCCTTCCCCGCCCATGGCCGCGCCTTCCAGCCCCTGGCCGAAGGGGTGGCCAGCACCAACGGGATGACGGCATCCCTGCTGGGCCTGCCGCCCGGGGCGTCCGCGTCCGCCGATCAGGCGGATGTGCTGGCCCGCCATGCCCTGCTGCATGGCATCCTGCTGGCCCTGGACGGTATCCCGACCCTGTACATGGGGGATGAGCTGGCCCTGCGGAACGATGAAGGCTATGCCGCCGACCCTGCCCGCGCGGCGGAGGGGCGGTGGCTGCACCGGCCGGTGATGGATGCCGATGCCTTGTCCCGCCGCGATGATCCAGCGACGGTGGCGGGGGCGGCCTTCGCCGCCGTTACCCGCCTGATCGCCTTGCGGGCGGGCGAACCGGCCCTGCACGGCGCCCATCCGGCCCGCCCTTTCGATACAGGACACAAGGGTGTCCTGGGCTTCGTCCGCGGGCAGCCGGGTGGGCGGATGCTGGCCTGCATCGCCAACCTGACCGGCGGGCCGCTGACCGGCATCCGCCTTCCCCGCGGCTGGACGGGACCCTTGCCGGACCGGATCGGCGGCGCGATGGTAGCGGGGGATGATACGGCCCTGGCACCCTGGCAGGTGCTGTGGCTGGTGCGGGAGGGGTAAGCATGCGTGTCGCAGGGGTGGAGATCGGGGGAACCAAGGTCCTGGTGGCGACCGGCAGCGGGCCGGATGACCTGACGGAACCGGTGCGCATCCCCACCACCACACCGGGGCAGACGATGGCCGCGGTCCTGGCCGCCCTGCGCGACCAGATCGCCCTGCACGGGCCCATTGCCGCGGTGGGGGTGGCCAGCTTCGGCCCCCTGGTGCTGGACCGGGGGGCGGCGGATCACGGCCACATCGCCGCCACGCCGAAACCGGGGTGGAGCGGGGCGGACATCGTCGGCCCCATCGCCGCGGCAATCGGCGTTCCGGTGGTGCTGGACACGGATGTGAACGGGGCCGCCCTGGGCGAAGGACGCTGGGGGGCGGCACGCGGGCTGGATGACCATGCCTATGTCACCGTCGGCACCGGCATCGGCGTGGGGTTGGTGATCCATGGCCGCCCGGTCCATGGGTTGATGCATCCGGAGGCGGGGCATCTGGCTGTCCGGCGCGACCCCGCGCGGGACCCCTTCCCCGGCATCTGCCCCTTCCACGGTGATTGCCTGGAGGGGCTGGCCAGCGGCCCCGCCATCCGCGCCCGCATGGGCCGCCCGGCGGAGGAGATTGCGGAGGACGATCCCGTCTGGACCCTGATCGCCGATTACCTGGGCCAGCTTTGCGCCACCCTGCTGCTGACCACGGCACCCCGGCGGATCGTCATCGGCGGCGGGGTCGGCGGGCGGGCCCATCTGCTGCCCCTGGTGCGGCGGGCGACGGTGGAGAGGCTGGGCGGATACCTGCGCGTTCCCGCCCTGTCCGACCCGGACAACCTGATCGTGCCGCCGGCCCTGGGTGACCGGGCGGGTGTGCTGGGTGCCGTCTGCCTGGCCCTGTCCGCCGCCGCCGGATAAACCTCAGCCAGGGGCCAGTTCCTGTTCCGGCACCGGGCGGCGGAACAGGTAGCCCTGGGCCAGGTCGCAGCCCAGGCCGGACAGCAGGTCCCGCTGGGCCGGTGTCTCCACCCCTTCGGCCACCACGTTCAGGCGCATGCCGCGGGCCAGGGCCAGCACCGCTTCCACCATCGGGCGGGTCGTCCCTTCATCCAGGCCGATGACGAAGGACCGGTCCAGCTTCAGCGTGGCGAAGGGCAGGCGGTGCAGCTGGGCCAGGCTGGAATAGCCGGTGCCGAAATCATCCATGGACAGGGTGGCACCCAGATCCGCCAGTTCCTTCAAGGTGGCGATGGCCCGCGCCTCATCCCCGATCATCAGGCTTTCGGTCACTTCCAGCTTGATCCGGCCGGGCCCGGCGATGGCGACGGCCCGTTCCACCGCCCGGCGCAGCAGATCCGGCCGGGCCAGCTGCCGGGCGGAGACATTGACGGACATGAAGGCGGGCGGGGCGCCGGCGGGGGCATGGGCGTCCAGGCGGACCAGGGCGGATGCCGCCTCCTCCAGCGCCCAGGCCCCGATTTCCACGATCTGGCCCGTTTCCTCCGTGATGGGGATGAACTGGCCGGGCGGGATCAGGCCGCGGGCCGGGTGCTGCCAGCGGATCAGCGCCTCATACCCCGCCACCTGCCCACCCGGCAGGGCGACGATCGGCTGATAGAACAGGCGGAACTGCCCCCCTGCCAGGGCCACGCGCAGGTCCGCCTCCAGCGCCACCCGCTGTTCTATCCGCGCCCGGACGGATGGATCGAAGGCGACCAGTTGGGCCCGACCCTGGGCCTTCGCCTGGTGCAGGGCCGTATCCGCATCGCGCAGCAGATCACCCGGCCCCGCCCCCGCCGTCACGGCGACCGTGCCCATGCTGATGGTGACGGCGAAGCTGCGCCCGTCATGGCTGTAGCCGCCGCACAGCCGGTCCCGCAGGTCGGCGGGTGACAGGGGTGACCCGGGCGGCAGGATCACCGCGAATTCATCGGCCCCCAGGCGCACCGGCGGGGTGCCGCCGGCCAGCACCGTTTCCAGACGGGCCGCCAGTTCGCCCAGCAGACGGTCGCCCGCTTCCGGCCCCAGGCTGTCGTTGAAGGTGCCGAACCCGTCCACATCCAGCACGGCCAGCGTGCTGCCGACGGGGCAGAGGTGCCGGCTGCCCAGCTGGTCCAGCAGGGCAAGGCGGCTGCCCAGGCCGGTCAGGGTATCGGTATAGGCGGCGCGGTGCAGCGCCTCCTGCGCGGCCCGCCGTTCCGCCACCTCCGCCGTCAGGCGGATGTTCAGGTCGACGGTTTCCGCTGCCAGGCGGGCCGCTTCCCGGCTGGCGCCGATCTGGCCCAGCAGCAGCGACCGGCCCCGCGCCACCGCCAGGGACAGGATCGCCGTCACCGCCGCGATGGTCACGAGCTTGTCCACCTCCGCCCCGATCAGGACGGTGGCGGAGGTCATGTAGGTGATGTAGTCGCGGGTCAGCGGGGTGCCGCCATCGGCCACCACGGCATAGGCGGCCAGCCCCGACCAGCCGATGATCGCCGCGACACCCGCCGCCACCACATACCCTACCTCCAGCCGCAGGGTCCGGAGTGCGATGAAGATGAAGGCATACAGCAGCGTGGGCGCCTTCAGATAGAAGGCCGGGGGCTGCCCGTATTGCAGGTGGAAGCTCCAGATCAGGCCGAACAGCACGGCCATGTCGGCAATGACTGACAGGTGCAGGGCCACCGGCCCCAGCCGATCCCCCAACGCCAAGGCCAGACGCAGCAGGCTGATCACCAGATAGGCCGACAGGGCCACCGGCACCGGGGCCAGGGTGGACGCCTGCATCGTCGCGAAGGTCATGGGCGCTGTGAAATACAGCGCCCCGAACAGGGCAATGATGCCCAGTTGCACGCAACTGACCAGGATCTCCGCCCGCCGCTGATGGGCCCGCAGCAGCCCGTCCATCGCCAGGTCCGTCGTCCCGTCCATGCGGGCATCCGCTGCGGCGGGGGCGTCGGTCGGACCTGGGGCAGGCCGGGGGGTGTGGTCGCGGGGGCAGCAGCGCCGGGTGGGGTCATCGAAGGATGCTCAATGGGTCGGGCTTCACCGGGTCGGGCATCACTGGGTCGGCGGGTACAGGCGGGTCAGGTGGCTTTCCCGGCGGGACATGGCCCAGACATCCCGCCAGGCCAGCGGCCGATGCCCCCGATCCCGGTTGGCGGCCCCGATGCGCCACAGCAGGCGGTACTGGCCCATGATGTCGGCCCAGGCCCGCCGCAGGGTCATGGACCGGTCCCAGACATGGGTCATCTCCGCCCCTGCCCCGTTCAGTTCCAGGATGGTGAATCCGGTCCCCGCCTGAAGATCGTCCATGCTGGTGAAGCGGACGTCGAAGCGGCCGAAATGGAAGCCCGGGATCCCCCGCGCCACCGCATCGAAGGCCTGTTCCATGGCCGGGGTGACATGCCGCGTGCCGTCACGGAAAATTGCGCCCTTGCTGTGGCTGCCCGAAAAGGCAAGGCGCACGGGTTCGCCTGCCCGGGGCACAAGGTCCAGCCGGGCGGCATGGCGGGGTAGATACAGGTGCGGCAGCCGCCCCGCCCGTGGATCGGCCAGGATCAGGTCCCGCAGGGTGGACCGGCCGTCGCCGATCACATGGGGGAAGTATTTCAGGGTCAGGGACAGGATGCGCCCCCGCTCCGCCCCCGGTTCGCGCACGTAGAAGACCCCGGCCTCCGCCTCCAGCCCGACATAGCGCTGCAGGATCAGCCGCGCCCCGACAGGGAACCCGTCCAGATAGGCCCGCAGATCCCCCGGCCCGCGGATCAGCCGCACGCCTGCCCCGCGGCAGCCCAGATCGGGCTTGGCCACCACCGGATAGAACAGCCCGGCGGCCCGCATCGCCGCTTCCGCCGTGGCCAGGTCCGCTTCCGTGTCCGCGGCCATACCTTCCGCCGCCTGCCCCCGGTCCAGAGTGGTGAAGGGGGCAAGGCGGTCGGGGGCTGCGCGGGCCAGAAGGGACAGGATGGTGGATTTCTCCTCCCCATGGAAACCGCCGCCGGGCAGGCCGGGATTGGCCACGGTGGGCAGGGTGCTGCCCCGGTGGCGCAGCATCAGCCACAGCACATACAGCGCCACGGGCCCGTAGAAGGCGGGCATGGACCAGAATTCGAAGAAGCTGAGCGGCGGCCCGTCCTGATCCAGGGGCGGCATCCCGGCATGGGGTACCGGCCATACGGCGCTGTCCCCTGGTTGGTCTACCCCGCTGCCGGGGCTTGGCCGCCCCTCGGACTCGGCGACGTCAACGGGCCGCAGCAGGGCAAGGGTGCTCATCGGGCGATCTCCCGGGCCGTGGTGGGGGCCGTGGTGGGAAGCAGGGGCTTGCGCCGGCGCAGCAGCAGCGGGGCGATGGTGACGATACCGGCGGCCACGCCCAGGACCAGGGCGGGCGGCACGCCCAGCCAGTCGGCCAGCCCGTCGCCAGCCAGGACGGCCAGCCACAGCAGGCTTCCCGTCCAGATGGTCACCGCCAGCACCACCAGCAGGGTGAAGGGCAGGAACGGCACCCGCAGCAAGCCTGCCGCGGTATAGGTCACCAGCCGCAGCCCCGGCACGACACGGGCCAGCAGCACCGCCCCCACCAGCCGGTCGCGCAAGACCCGCCGCGCGGCGTCGATCCGGGGGGCCAGGTGCGGTGCCTCCAGCACCCGGTGGCGCAGCCAGCGCACCCGCAGCATCCCCGCCCCCAGGGCATACAGGCCCAGGTCACCCAGGGCGATGCCGAAGGCGACCGCGGCGAAGGCGGTGGGCCAGCCCAGGACACCGTGCAGGACCAGGGCCGCTGCGGCGGCGATGGCCACATCCTCCAGCACGAAGGTGGTGACGATCAGGGCGGCGATGATGACCCAGGGCTCCGCCATGCCGGACAAGGCGGCATCGTACAGGCCGGACAGGGCGCTCCAGGCTTCGGTCATCGGTGGCCCCTCCCCCTCCCCATCCGTTCAGGTGCCGCCCAGGGCGTGGACCGCCGGGACGGCCGGGGTAGCGGATCGGTAGCCGAAGACCCGCCGCCCCTCCTCCCCCGCTGCGCGGTAGACGGCATGGCGGTGCAGTTGCTGGAACCAGTCCTGCTGGGCGGTGCTGCCCCCCAGCAGGGGAAGGCGGGGCAGGATGGACCCGATGGCCGTGGCGGCTGTCCAGCGCTGGGCGGCATGGGCGGCCAGCGCCCGGGCGGCGGGCAGGGCCACCTGGCGCCACAGGCGGGGCAGGTCGATTCCGGCCATGTCCTCCATCATCGCCGCCACCGCCTCCACCCGGCCGGCGCGGGCCAGGGCGTACAGGGTGTGCAGGTCGTGGAAGGCGTTCAGCCGGTCATGGATGCGCGGGGCGACATGGTCGGCCACATCCTGCCAGCGGTCGCCCACATCCACCCCCCGCAGCTCCAGCCGGGCCAGCAGGGAAACGGCGTTGACCTGATCCTGGACATAGGTCTTGCGAACACCCCAGACACGGGTATCGAACAGGGCGATGGCCCCCGCCGCATCACCCAGGGAAAGGCGGAACAGGGCCGTATGCCACCAGTTATGGGTGTACATGAAGCTGGAACAGCGGTCCCAGCGGGGGGACATGGATTCCAGGAAGGCCAGGCCATCCGCCGCCTGCCCCCGTGCCTCCCGCACATGGGCCACGGCATGCTGGGCCCAGGGGTCATCGGCATTCATGGAAACGGCCTTCATCCCCGCCGCCTCCGCCCCCGCCAGATCGCCGGCCTGTTCCAGGGCGAAGGCATGCAGGCCCCAGGCGAAGCCGCTGCCTGGGTTCCACCCCACGGCCGCGGTTGTCAGGTCTCGCATGCCGCTGCGGTCACCCCGGTTCAACTGGTGGATCTGGGCGATCTTCAGGTTCAGCAGGTCCCGCGGCCAGTCCCGCGCGATCTCCAGATGCAGGGTCAGGGCCCGCCCGTCATCCCGGCTGTGCCAAGCATCCAGGGCGGCGATCAGCATCCGCTCCCGGTCGGTGGCCCCGACCGCCGTCTCCCGCGCCGCCGCCAGCCAGGGAGCGGCACGATCCAGCCCCTCCCCCGTCTGCAGGAACAGATAGAGCGCGCCGGTCAGGGCCTGGGCCAGGGCGCAAGTCCGGTCCGCCTCCGCCGCCGCCACGATCACGGCCGCCCGCTGTCCGTGGCTCAGCAGTTCGGTGGTGAAGGTTTCAACCGCCTCGACCGTGCTCCGGCTGTTTGTGGTGATCGCATATCCGGCGGCATCGGTCAGCATCGCGTTGGGGTCCGTTCGACAGGCCATGGTTTTGCTCCCTGCCAGACTGGCCCGGCCCGCATGGGGGCCACCAATCCCGATACGCCATGGTTTCGATGCCCGGGCGCTATCATCCCAACCCTCATCCCAACCCTCGTCCGGACGATCACCCTGGCCTTCATTTCACCTGACGGGGTAGGCCCCCAGGCACCATTGGACGTCGGATGCTTCCACCCGCCGCGGGGCAATTGCTTGCGGCACTGCGGCAAGCTCGATAAAGTCCATGCCGTCAAGGAGATGACAGACCGGGGCGACATGGATGGAGATGCATCAGGTCCGTTACTTCCTGGCTGTCGCCCGGACGCTTAATTTTACGCGGGCGGCGGAGGAATGTCACGTTTCCCAGCCCTCCCTTACCAAGGCCATCCAGAAGCTGGAGGAGGAGTTGGGCGGGCTGCTGTTCCGGCGTGAACGGGGCCTTACCCATCTGACTGAGTTGGGGCGTTTGATGCTGCCCCACCTGGAACAGACCTATACGGCGGCGCTGGCGGCGAAATCCCTGGCCGATGGGCTGCGCCGGGCCGAGCTGGCGCCCCTGCGCCTGGGCGTGACGGACAGCATTTTCCTACCCGAACTGTCCAGCCTGCTGGGGGAGATGGGGCGCGCCCTGACCGGCCTGCGCCTGGACCTGACCCATGCGCCCCAGGGCGATCTGGTGGAAGCAGCCCTGCGTGGCGATCTGGACGTGCTGATCGTCAGCGCTGCATCCGCCCTGCCCGAACGGCTGACCCTGCGGCCCCTGCGGGGGGAGACGGCGCGGCTGCTGGTGCCAACTGGGCATCCCCTGGCGGCCGCCGGTTCCGTGCCGCGGGCCGCCCTTGGCGGGTTGGTCCTGCTGCGCCGACAGGGCTGCCCCGATACCGAGGCGCTGCTTGAGGAATGTTCCGGTTACGGAATGATATTGGATGTGCGACATTGCGGGCGTAGCGAGGTGGATCTGCAGCAGATGGTGCTGTCCCGCCTGGGCTTGGCCCTGTCTTGGCAGGACACCCCGCGGTTGCCCGGTCTTTCGGCGGTGGATCTGATCGATGCGGGCGGGCGGCACATCACCTTGGCCACCGTGGCGGGCCGTCAGCATTCCCAGGCGGTTGACGCCTTCCTGCGCCTGGTCCGCAGCCGCTCCTGGGACCGCGAACCCCGCCCCTCCGCCCTGCTGGAAGGGGCGGCCTGAGCCGGGTGACCGGCGTTTCGGCTCTATTCTTTCTTCACCACAGGGGCACGGGGATCACGGGGTTGCACGGGGGCTGTCCGAGCAAGGAAGGCCCCCCAGCCCTCTCCCCACCGCGCCGCGGGCATTTCCCCATAGTCGCGCTTCGCGCGGATTTGACACCAAGGACGCCAAGGGCACCAAGGCCCCCGTGAAACCCCGTGTCCCCCGTGCCCCCGTGGTGAACGCCCCCATCCACCGCGGCGCCGGTTCCCCGATTGCCCCGACTTGGTGCCCTTGGTGTTCAACCCTCCACCAGTTCCAACCCAGCCTGCCGGACCTCAGGTCGCGGACAGGGCGGCTAGGGCGCTGGTGAAGACAGCCGGGTCCGGACGATTCCGGAAATCCGCATCCACATGGCCGTAGCGGACGATGCCCGTTCGATCCAGGACGAAGGTAGCCGGGATGGGCAGCATCCAGCTGCGGTTGTCGTAGAAGGAAGGCAGGTTGATCCCCCCCACGCGATAGACATCGCGCACCGCCTCCGGCAGGGCGAAGACCAGACCACAGGCCAGGGCCAGCCCGCTGTCCACGTCGGACAGCACGGCACAGTCCAGGCCCATCCGTTGCTTCAGCTGGCGGTGGCGTCCCCCCGCCTCCGGTGTGACCACCACCAAGCGGGCGCCATGGGCGCGGATCTCCGCTTGCGCCGCCGCCAGGGCGGTCAGCGCCGTGCGGCAATACGGGCACCAAAGACCGCGGACAAAGGCGATCACGGCCGGGCCACCCGCCAGAAGTTCCGCATCGCCCAACAACTGGCCGTCCGCCTCCGGCAGAAGGAAGGGCGGGAACCGCTCCCCCGCCTTCAGGGCGCCGCCATCCACGCCGGCCTTGCGCAGATGGTCGACCATACCGTCATACAGCCCGCGCATCCGGTCCGACTGGCCCGCCTTCTGTGCGCCTGTGATCAGCGGCACCTCGGCGGGCGTTCCACCGGCTGTTCCAGTGTTCACCCGGTCGATCTGCCCCTCGCCCGCCAGGGTGGGCAGCGGAATGGTGGCGGGCGCTGGGGCGTGGATCTCGGTCATGGTCGCTCTGTAGCTCAGCCGTGCGGGCACTGCACAGAGGAAAGTAGGGCAGATGTCATCCATGGCGAATCTGCCCAATCAGGCGGGTGACCTCGCCCCGCATCATGCCCGTGCGCTTGCCCAGGCGATCGGCGGCGGACAGCACATCCCCCGCCGCCCGACCCGTATCGACAGAGGTGGCGATCACTTCCTCCATCCGGTCGAGCACTCTGCGGGTGGAGCCGGCAGCCTCCGCCACGTTGCGGGCGATCTCCGTCGTCGCGGCACCCTGCTGTTCCACCGCGGCGGCGATGTCGGCGGCGATGCCATCCACATGGGCGACCGTGCCGGCGATGCCACCGATGGCCGTTGCGGCATCATCCGCCACGCGGCGGATGGCGCCCACCTGGGTGGCGATCTCCTCCGTCGCCTTGGCGGTCTGTCCGGCCAGGGTCTTCACCTCGCTGGCCACGACGGCGAAGCCCTTGCCCGCCTCGCCAGCCCGCGCCGCCTCGATGGTGGCGTTCAGGGCAAGAAGGTTTGTCTGGGCCGCGATCTCCTGGATCAGGCCGACCACCTGGCCGATCCGTTCCGCCGCTTCCTGAAGACCGCGGACGGTGGTGTCGGTGCGTTCCGCATCCTCCTTCGCCTGGCGGGCGATGCGGGAGCTTTCGCTGACCCGGCGGGAGATTTCACCGATGCTGGCAGTCAACTCCTCCGCTGCGGCGGCAACGGTCTCCACATTGCTGGAGGCGGCGCGTGACGCCTCCCCCACCTCCGTTGCGCGGGCGGTCGTGTCCCGGGCGGCGCGGGACATGGTGTCGGCCGTACCCGTCAGCGCCTCCGCATCGGTTGCCAGTTCTCCCAGAACTTGGCTGATTCCCTGCTCCACCTCCATTGCCAGCCGCTCCAGCCCGGCGCGGCGGTCGGCATCGCCGCGGCGGTCGGCTTCTTCCTGCTGCCGGCGCAGGGTTTCAACCTCCGCCTGCTGGCGGCGCGCGGCGTCCAGGGCGCGAGCCACCTCCCCGATTTCATCCACCCGCTCGGTCGGGAGATCCCCCTGCCCGTCCAAGCCACCGCGCAGGCGGCCCAGCGGGAACAGCACCAGCCGGAAGATGACGAACAAGGTGGCGGTGGAAATGGATAGGACGATGATGGCGATCAGAACCAGGATGCGCAGGATCGATGCCTGGATAAAGGCATCACCACCGATCGCATGCATGCGGATGATGGCCATCCCTTCCCCCGCCAGGTAATCGGCTGGAATGCGTACGTCATAGCGGGTCTGGGATTCCCGCAGATGCTCGTCCAGCCGCTCCATGACGGTGTCGGTCGGGCGCAGGCCTGGCCGTTCGCCGAAGGCTGCGATTTCCCGCCCCGTGCGGTCGGTCAGGACCATGCCCACCACCCGCTGACCATCGATCGCCTGGGTTCCCAGGGCCTCGATCGTGGCGCGGTCGGCCCCCTCCGGAACGGCGCGCAGGAAGGTCCTGGTGATGGCCACACCCTCGTCCCGCAGGCGACCCAGGAAATCATCCCGTAGCCGGAGGGTGGAGGGGATCAGGATGATGATCTCCACCACCAGCACGGCGACGGCAACCCAGAGGGTGACCTTGCGGCCAAGACGACTGGTCAGGATGGTGGCGATGTTGGACATGGGGCGGGCTTCCAGGTTGACGGGCCCAAGGGGCGGGGCCGGAATCGGGGGGGTACCGGGGATGCCGCGGGGTCGATCAGGCCGCGGGGGCGGTGCCTGCCGACCGGCGCAGCAGAGCCAGGAGAGGGGCGCGGTGTAGCGCCACCAGAACCGCCGCCGCGACCCAGACCCCGCAGGCCAGGGCGAAAAGCTGCCCGCCGTCCAGGCTGCCATCCGCATTCACAACCTGGATGCCAAGCGGCGTGAACAGATGGAAGAAGATGGCGCCGCTGATCACGCCCAGGGACAATATCGCCCCCAGGGCGGACAGGAGACGGCGGCGCAGGCCAAGGCCCAGCAGCAGGATGGTGGACGCGACAAGCTCTGCCGAGCCCACCACATACTGGCTGAAGGGGCCTGTTGGCGCGAACAGCCCATCCAGACCGAAGCCGCCGGCCCAGGCATCCAGGGTGCCGAAGATGTGCTGTGTCTCCGGGCTGTCCGTGAATTTGAAGAACAGGGACTGCACGAAGACGATGGCGATATAGGCGGACAGGAAGATGGTGATGCGGGTCCGGGTGCGGTCTTGCATGGTGGGGTCCTCCCTCACTTGGCCAGAATGGTTGGCCAGTTGGTATCGGCCTTGCGGATGTGACCGGGGACGTCGCCCTCCCACCGGGTCTGGATCTCCGCGTTGTAGTTCAGGTACAGCTTGCCCTCGACGATCTTCCAATGCTTGGGATCGCCTGCGGCGGTATAGCCTTCGGACACGGCCCAGGCGCAATAGCCACCGTATTGCGGGGCATAGCGTTCCGGATCGGCGATGAAGCGGTCGCGGTTCTCCGCGCTGGCGAAGCGCCAATCCGCATCCTTCCAGCGATAGGTGAACTCCTTGGCCCCCTTCACCGGCTTGCCCTCGGTGAAGTAGGCGACCGGATCATGGCCGTTGACGGCCAGGGAACTGAAGGTGCCTGTATGGATGGGGTCCGTCGCCGCCCGTGCCACACCGGGCATCAGGCCGGCGACCGCGATGATCAGGCAGGTCGCCAGGGCCAGGGCGGGGGCAAAGGCGGGTGCCGGGGCATGGGCCAGGATTGTGGCCTGCGCAGATGGCATCGGGCGGTTCATCACGGGGTGGGCTCCAAGGCATGTGTCCATGGCAGGCACAATGGTGCGTGTTCCGGCAGGGCTCCAATCCCGATGCACCATCAATTCAATAGCCGCCACCTATGCCCCTTGGCAGCACGGCAGGTCGCCTTCCGGTGTGGGGACGGCAGGGCGGTGTCGGACTCCATCCGACGTCGGATATCCCGGCCCCACCCTTAACGCAGCACCGGCAACATGCTGTTGACGGCCACCGTCAACGCACCCTACAACAGGGGAACGGGGGATGCATGAACGGCCAGGGATTACGGGATTTCCGGGAAGAGCGGTTGCGGCTCAGCCAAGCGGATTTCGCGGGCTGGCTGAACGCCCGCCTGGACCGGCGCTATGACAAGGCGCGGATCAGCCGTTGGGAATCCGGCCGCGAAGCCATTCCGGAGCTTGTCCTCCGCCATCTGAGGGAGAGGCGTATGGGCGTCACAATCGCGATTGCCAATCAGAAGGGCGGTGTGGGCAAGACGACCACCGCCGTCAATCTCGCCTCCGCCCTGGCGGAACTGGGTCGCAAGGTACTGGTGGTCGATGCCGACCCCCAGGCCAGCGCCACCGCCGCGGTCGGCCTTGATGCCTATGAGTATGAACAGCGCCAGGCAACCCTGTACCATGTCCTGTTCGGCAAGACGGCGGCGGTGGATGCCATCGTCCGGGTGGAAAGTGCCCGCATCGATCTTCTCCCCTCCGGCATCTCCCTGGCGGAGGGGGAGATGCGCATCCGCAATGAGGCGGGGGGGGAGCTGATCCTGCGGGAAGCGCTGGAACCGCTGCTGGCGCTTTATGATTTCATCCTGATCGACACGCCCCCGAACTTGGGCCCCATGACCGCCAATGGGCTGGCCGCGGCGCACAAGGTGCTGATCCCGGTGAAGACGGCGTTCCTGGACATGCTGGGCATCCCGCTGTTGCTGGAGACCGTCGGAAAGCTGCAACGCCGGCTAAATCCCAATCTCACGGTTGTCGGCATCCTTCCCACCCTGCATGATCCGCGCCTGAGTGTGAACCGGCAGGTGCTGGACGAATTGCAGGAACGCTTAGGCGAGAAGACGCGGATCTTCCCGCCGGTGCATCGGGCCACCGGATTCGATCAGGCTTCGTATAACGGGGAGGTGGCGTTGAAGGTGCTTCCCGTGGATCATCCGGTCAATTCCTACCGCATCGTGGCCAAGGAACTCGCCCATGAAGCTTAAGCGCCGGGACACCTTCGGATCCGCCATCGACCGTGTGGCGAAGGATCCGCTGTTCGGAACATCGGCCGATTTCCCCCGGCTGCTGGAACTGGACGTGGCGGCGATCCAGCCCCGGGACGATCAACCACGGCGCCATTTTGACCAGACCGCGCTGGAGGAACTGGCCGCAAGCATGGCCAGGGTCCGCCTGATCCACCCGATCCTGGTGCGGGAGATCGAGGAGGGCAGTGGTCGCTATGAGATCGTGTCGGGGGAGCGGCGGTGGCGGGCGGCCCAGATGCTGGGCTGGGCGACGATATATGCCATCATCAGCCTGGGCGATGCGGATGAGATCGCGCTGATCGAAAATCTGCAGCGCCAGGACCTGAACGCCTTTGAGGAGGCGGTCGCCCTGCAACGCCTTCTGCACAAGCACCGCTACACGCAGGAGGAGCTTGGGGCCGCTGTCGGCAAGAGCCAGGGGCAGATCAGCTCCCTGCTGCGGCTGCTGACCCTGCATCCGACGATCCAGATCGAGTATTCGACGTCGGATAAATCCATTCCCCGCTCCATCCTGATGGAGCTGGCGACCATCGACGATCCGGACCGCCAAATCGCCCTGTGGCAGCGGGCGAAGGATGGTGTGCTGACCGTCCGCGCCCTGCGTCAGGAGAAGGCCGGCACCGGCACCTCCACCCCGGCCCCCCGGCGGGAGCGGAACGATGTGCGCTCGGTGATGACGGGGCTGGAGCGCGTCACCGGCCTGATGGAGCGGCTGGCGGGGGGCGGCGGAGGCGGGGCAGGGGGTCTGGACGCTGCCGATGCCGCCCGCATCCGCGACCTGCTCCAGCGCCTGACCGATCTGGCCGAGGGGCTTTAGTTTCAGCTGCCTTTGATCGTGACCGATCAAAGGCAGCTTCGTTTCCCTCAATCGCCGGGCGGCCACTCCGTGGCCTTGGCTACGCCGCAGGGGCGGCGCGGCGGCGGTCGCCGCCGTACCAACGGTCGGGATTTCCGACCGTTGGTATAACTCCCCCTGCTGCGGACGGTCGAGCCGATATCCGACGTCGGATAGGGAGCCGGCGGGGCTTGTCCGAGCGGCCGGGCAGAGGGGTCATGCTGGCCAAGGGGGGCATGTCGGGGAGAGGGATCACGCTGGGGAGATCTGCCAGACCCAGTGGCTGTCGCGGCGGCTGATCTCCCGCACCAGACCGGCAGCCGCCAACTCCTCCAGCAGGTTCAGGGCGCCCTGTTTGGTGGCGCCCAGGGCTTCCGCCACCTCTCCGCTGCCAAGTGCCGGGCGTTCAATCAGCAGGGAAGCCAGTTGCGGCAGGCGGCTGGACTTTCGCCGACCCTCGCACGCCACGGTCAGGCGCTGATGCGCCCGGGTCAGTTCCAGCATCAGGTCATTGCCCCACAGCGCCCCCCGGCCCACCGCCCCCAGCCAGCGATCCGGCCAGTCGGGCCGCCAGGGCGCATGGTCTGCAGCATGGCCCAGGAAGCCGCGGGAGCAGGGCAGAACCAGCCCCGGCAGCTCTCCCATGCGCCAAGGCCAGGCGGCAGCCAGCAGCCGGCCGACACTGCCGCCCGCCATGTCCGCCAGTCCTTCCGCCGTCCAGTCCTGGATGATCCGGGCCGACGCGATCAAGGGGGGCAGGGCCTTCCACCCCTCGATCCGGTCGGGCTGGAGCAGGCGGGTCAGGGCGGCCACGGCCCCGTCCCGGTCGCCCCGCTGGGCCCGCAGCCAGGCCGGCAGATCCTCCGGCTCCCGCCGCCGACGTGTCTCCACCATCCCCGCCAGCCGCAGAAGGCGCC
The DNA here is from genome assembly GCA_046045995.1 of Pseudomonadota bacterium. Lineage (GTDB taxonomy): Bacteria > Pseudomonadota > Alphaproteobacteria > Azospirillales > Azospirillaceae > Indioceanicola. Next base: position 49,456 of record JBJOKR010000003.1, read on the forward strand.
GCGGCGTCCAGAAGGATCGGGCACTGCGCCGGGCCGACAGGCGCAGCATGTCCAGGATCTGCAGCCCGGCCGACAGGGCGGGGGAGGGGGGGCCATCCCGGTCGAACCCGCATTCCCAGGCCAGGAGGTCGTCCGGGTCCAGCAGATGCCCGTCCAGCCGCGCCGACGCCGCTGCTTCCGCCAGCAACATGCGCGCCTGCCAGCCGGCCCGCACCGGCGGCGGTGCATCCCGCAGCCGGGCATCCAGCCGTCCCAGGGATAACGCTGCCGTAAGCCCCCCAGCCGTGAGCCCTCCAGCCGTCAGGCCCCCCGCCGCTCCCCCCATCGCATCACCGCCGGGGGGTTTTGGGGCCGCCTTGCGGACCGGGCCGAACAGATCCTCATCGGACAGATCGTCGAAGGGCCGATCCTCCCCGGCAAAGGGTTCCTCCGCCCCGTCATCCCAATGACGCAGGGGCAGGGGGTCCGGGTGCGGCAATGGCTCTATGCCCATGGGAAGCATCCTGGCTGGAATGCCGGGATTGTGGCTCAGCCTTCCCAGGATCGTCAAGAGAAGCTGCCAGTCGCTTGACGGCGGTGCATGTCAGGCGCTGATACTTGTCCGGCTGGCGTCAGGGCCCCGATTTTCAGCGCAGCCTGGCCATCCAGATTCCAAGCGCGGTGAGGGTGCTGGCGATCCAGGCGATGATGAAGACCGCCACCCCCACGGGCACATCGGGCCAGGCGGGGGAGCCGGACAGGTCGCGGCCATAGTCGCGGATCTCCCCCACCCCGGACAGGGCGGAGAGCAGGACCACCGCCACGGTGACACCATAGGCCAGGGCGATCGGGCGGCGCAGCGTGCGGGGGCCGCGGGCCCGCTGCTGCCGCCGGGCCTGGAGCCACGCCCCGGTGAGGCAGAGGCCGGACAGGCCGAGCCCGAACAGGAACCAGACCGTCTTGCTCCACAACCCGGCGAAATCCCCGAAATGCAGGGGATCGGCGGTATCGATCCATCGGTGATAGGGGGAGAGGTCGGCCGCCCGCTGTACGCCCAGCACCCGGCCGTCCCGCGGGTCCAGCCAGATCCGGGCGGCCCGGTCGCGGACCAGCAGTGCCCCGTCCTGGCCGTGCAGTTCCAGCGGGGCCGCCGGGTACCCGTCCAGGGACAAGGCGCGCAACTGTAACGCCGGATACGCGGCCCCGGCGGCGGCCACCAGGGTGTCCAGATCCGGCGGCGGGTCTAAGGCCTGTACCCCGGCCGGCAATTCGGGGCCCGCGGGCGACCGGGGCGCGTACCATTCCACCAGGTACCAGATGCCCGTGCTGCCGATGACCAGTACGAACCACAGGGACCAGAGCCCGGCCAGCTTGTGCAGCCCGCTCCAGAACACGGTGGGGCCCTTGCCCCATTCCAGGGTGAAGAAGCCGCGCCACCAGCGGCGATAGAAGACAAGGCTGGTGACCAGACTGCCCAGCAGGACAAGGGCGAGAAGGCAGACGATCCAATAGCCCAGCGGCACGCCCGCGATCTGCCAGTCGCCGATGAACAGCGACATGTGGAAGCTGCGGAGGAAGCGCTGGACGTTGAAATAGCTGGTCACCGCCGTCACGGTGCCGGTGGCGGGGTCAAGGAAGGCCCGATGTGTGGTGCCGCCGGGATCCTGCACCCACGCCTCCACCGGCCAGCCGGGAGCATAGGGGGCGTTGAGGCGGGTGATCGTCCAGCCGGGGCGGGCGGCGGCGACGGCATCATGGGCCCGCTGCCAGGCGATTGGCTCCTCCATCACCGCGGCGCGGGCGACCGGGTTCAGCAGCCAGTCGATCTCCCGGGAGAAGACGGCGACCGTGCCCGACCAGCAGACGACGAACAGCAGCAGCCCCGACGTCAGGCCAAGCCAACTGTGCCACTGGAACCAGTCCCGCCGCTTCATACGCCCGCTCCCGCCCCCATCCCCGCTCCCGCTCCCCGTCCGGACCGCCCGTGGATCAGTAGCGCACGCGGTAGCCGAGGGTGAGGCGACGCCCCTCCTCCAGCGTTTCCGCGAAGCCCCCACCCTGGAGGGAGACGTTGACATAGCGCCGGTCCAGCAGGTTGGAGAGGCTGGCCGTCACCTCCCCCGGGCCGACGGCATAGGTGGCGGACAGGTCCATCAGGAAGACGCTGTCGGTGTTGATGAAGCCCAGCCCCTGCTCCGCCGGGGAGAAGTAATCGGCAGCACCGATCCAGGTGGCCTGGACCCGGGTGTCCAGCCCGTCCAGCAGGGTGGCCGCCACATGGGCCGTGACGCGGAAGGGGGAAACCTGATCGCTGGAGTAATCGATCCAGCGGCCCAGATCCTCATTGAACACCTCCCCCCGCTGCCAGGTGATCACGGCGCCGGTGGACAGGCTGTCGCTCACCGACCAGTCCACCGACCCCTCAAGCCCGCGGAACTTCTGCGGCACCCGCAGCGGGATCAAGGGGCAGAAGGTCTGCCCGGCGCAGCTGGGATCGCTTTGCAGCAGGGAGGCCTTGTCCGATTCCGAATAGAAGGCCGCGGCGGAGAGGGCGACCGGCCCGATCGTGCCGCGCAGGCCCAGTTCCACCTGGTCGGAGGTGGCGGGTTCCGGCGTGATGCTGGACGGGTCGGTGACGCCGCGGGCCGCACGCCCCAGCTGGCTCAACTCCGCCCCCTGGCTGAACCCGCCATAGAGCTGCAACCCGTCGGTCAGGTCATGGATGGCCCCGGCATTGAACAGCCAGAGGTCGCTTTCGCCCAGGTCGCCGGGGGTGGCGGGCCGGGGCAGGGTGGGGTCATAGGCATCGTCCCCCACCTCCCCCCGGTACAGCTCCCGCCGGGCCCCGCCGGACAGGCGCAGGTCGCCCAGCACCAGTTCGCCCTGGGTGAACAGGCCATAGGTGCGCAAGATCACCTCCGGCGCGATATAGCCGGTTGTCCGGTCCGGGTCGGTTGGGGATTTCAGCAGGCGGATGACCCGCGAACTCTGGAAATCCGCCCCGTATTGCAGCTCCAGCACCGGGCCGCCCAGGTCGAAGCTCCGCGCCAGGGTGGAGCGAAGGCCGACGGCCCCGTTCTCCCGGTCGTCATTGAAGAAATCCGGGGCGCCGCCGTTGCTTTCCTGGAAATTCGCCCGCTGCAGATAGGTCTGTTCCTGAAGGAAGCCGGACAGGAACAGCCGATGGCCCACCACCTCCTGAACCTCATAGGAGAGGGCTACGGTGTACAGCTCATCATAGCTGGTGTCGCGGAACGGGTTTGGCTGGATGGCGATCACGTCGGGCCGGACCTGGCCGGCGGCGATATCCGCCCCATCGGCGGCGTATTCGCGCCCCGGCTCCTCCCGGTAATAGGTACCGGTCAGGCGCAGCCTGCCCCGTTCCGCCAGGTCCAGCCCGAGAGAGCCGTTCAGCGACCAGGCGTCATAGGCGGTGGCGACGACGCGGTTCCCGTCCGGGTCGCGGCCGGCATCCGCATCCTCATACCCCGCCCCAACGTACCAGTCCCAGGCCCCATCCCGGCGGCCGGCCCCGGTGTACAGGTCATGCCGCCAGGTCCCGCCCGGATGGTCGGTGCTGAAGCCGGTCTGGGCGACGGCGTCGATCTCCAGCGCCTCCCCCTTGGCGCGGCGGGTGATCAGGTTGACGATGCCGCCCGGAGCACCCGCCCCGTACAGGGAGGTGGCACCCCGCACCACCTCCACCTGCTCAAGGGCGAAGGGATTGACCTGGAAGGCCGCGTTGCAGGTGGACGGGCGCAGTTCCTGGTTCGCGGGCACGCCGTTGATCTGGAAGTTCACCGTCCGCCCGCGGATCCGGGTGAGGCAGCCGCTGCGCCCGCCGGTGCTGACATTCAGCCCCGGCACCGTGACATCCAGCACCTTCAGGATATTGGGGGAGAGGGTGAGCTGGGTCGCCAGATCCTCCGGCCCCAGGACGGAGACGGAGGTGGTGATCTCCCGGATCGCGGCCCCGCGGCGGGACCCTGTGATGGTGATCTCCTCGATCCCCGTGGCAGCCGCCGCCACCGCCTGCCCCTGGGCCGGTCCCTGGGCCGGTCCCTGGGCCGGTATCGCGGGGCTGGTGCCTGCCGTGGTCTGGGCCTGGGCCAGAGCCGGGCCGGGCAGCAACGGGATCAGGGCGGGGATCAGGGCGGCGGAAAGCAGGAGCGCGCGGCGCATGGGACCCTCAAGCAAACGATTATGCGAATCGTTTGCAGGCTGTAGGTCCTAAGTGTTCCGCTGTCAAGACCCCGCAGGCGAAGGGTCCTTTGCAGCGGCATCCGGCGGGCGTGCGGATGGCCGGCCCGCAGCCGGGTCCGTCATCTGCACGTCAGCACAGACCGACGGTATGCACCGGTGATCCGGGCGGGCTTGAACAGCGTAAGGAGGGTAGGGGAGGGGGCAGTACTCCCGGACCCGCTCCGGCCCTGTACCCTGCGATCCACCTTTATCCATGATGGAGTCCGATGCATCCTCCCCGCCTGTCCCGCCGGTCCATGCTTGCCCTTCTGCCCCTTGGCATGACGCTGGCGGCGGTGAAGCCAGGCCTTGCCGTCCCTGCTGTCGGTGCCACCCGCTATCTGGACCTGGGGGCACCGCCGCTGCGCCGGGTCGTGGATCGGGTCGTGGCCGGTCTGGCAACGGATCGGGACAGGGCAGTCGTTCTGCATGACTGGGTCCGCGACCGGATCCCCTTCGGTTTCGCCGCGGGGTTCTGGGACCAGCGGGCCTCCACCGTCTTGCGGGTGGGGCGTGGCTACTGCAACACCAAGTCCACCCTGTTCACGGCCCTGCTGCGGATCGCCGGCATTCCGGCCCGGCAGGTCTTCGTGGATATCGATGCCGCCGTTCTGCATGGGCTGGTCGATCCTGGTACGCCCTTCGTCGATCATTCCTATGTGGAGGTGTGGATCGAGGGGGCTTGGCGGGCCACGGATTCCTATATCGTGGACAAGCCCCTGTTCCAGGCCGCCCGGCAGCGCGCGGGCACGGAGGGGCGGCGGTTCGGCTATGGCGTCCACGCCACTGGAACCTGCGACTGGGACGGTCTGTCGCCGGCCTTTTCCCAGTACAACCTGAACCAAGCCGGGGGCATTGATGCGGCCCCGCTGGGCACCCGCGTCTGGGGGGTGTTCGAGGATGTGGGCGCGTTCTATGATCAGGCGGAAGGGACCTGGAGCCGCCTGAACGGGCTGGCGCGCGCCGGGTTCGGCCTGCTGGCCGGGGGGGCCAACGGGCGGGCCGAGGATCTTCGCCGGGGGCTTTGACCCCCCGGAGGCCGCTGTCCCGGCCGGTTGCGCGCGCGGATGCGGAGAGGGGCAGGGGGGATGTCCCCCCGCCTGCCCTGCTCGCGGCCGCTCCGCCTGCCCCTTCCGACCCTGCTTGGTGCCGTGGTCAGAACCGGACCTGGGTCCGGACGTAGTAATAGGCGCCGTTGAAGCCGATGGGGCTCAACACGTCATAGGGGAAGTTGCCGAAATAGCTGATGTCGGCGATCGACCGGTCGGGGTAGTTGTCCAGCACATTGTTGCCGCCCACCGCGATGGTCACCGCCTCCGTCACGTCGTAGGACACCTCCAGGTCGATGGCCCATTCGGCGCCATAGGTCTGGGTGGGGGTGAAGCCGCCGCCGAAATCGAAGACGCGGGTCGTCTCCCCATGCCGGGTGCCGCGCAGCAGCAGGCCCAGGGCATCACGGTCATAGCTGGCCGACAGGATCAGCTTGTCCCGGGGTGCCGCCTCCTCCAGGGTGTTGCGCTCCTCCGTCCCGACCAGGGTCGGGCTGCCGCCCAGGCCGACCAGGACGGCGGGCGTGGCCTTCACCCGGTCGATCTCCGTCTTGGCGTAGTTATAGGCGGCGGTCAGGTCCAGGCGGCCATCCGCAACCTCCCCCGTCCAGGTGGCGACCACGTCCACGCCTTCTGTCGTGGTGTCCACGGCGTTGGTGAAGAAGTTCACACTTTCCACCCCCTGGATGCCCAGGCGGCTGCGCACCAGGGCGCCGACACCGCTGAACCGTTCGGACAGGGTGACCCGATCCTCCACCTCGATCCGGAACAGGTCGACCGTCACGGTCAGGCCGTTGCCCAGATCGCCGGTGATGCCAGCACTGGTGTTGAAGGCTGATTCTTCCTCCAGATCCTCCGCCCCCAGCAGCCGGCCGATGGGGCTGTCCACGGCCACGGTGCGGATGGTGGTCAGCGCCCCGCCATCCCCCAGGTTGATGGAGGAGAACTGGAACGCCGTCTGGGCCAGCGAGGGCGCGCGCACGTTGCTGGACACGGCCCCGCGCAGGGCGAACCCGTCGGTCAGGGCGAAGCGGCCGGACAGCTTGCCGGTCAGGGTATCGCCGAAATCGCTGTAATGCTCATACCGCCCGGCGATGCCCAGGGTCAGGCGCTCCACCACCTGCCCCTCCAGGTCGGCATAGAAGCCGATCACGTCGCGGTCGGCATCGGCCGTATCCTCCGGCGCCAGGCCGGGGCCCGCCTGGGCACCGATGGCCAGCGGGCGGGGGCCCGCGACATAACCGGCACGGTCGCCGGCCGTCGTCTCGAACCACTCCCGCCGGGCTTCCGCCCCCACGGCCAGCAGCAGCGGGCCGGCCAGACCCGCCTGGAACTCCCGCGTGGCATCCAGGTTCAGGCTGGCCTGATCGTAGCGGAAGGTGGCCAGGTGGAACTCGGTCGGGCTGTCCGTCCCCAGGGACGGGTTGAGCGACCGGCGCACACCGCTGTCGAACTCATTCATGCCGTAGGTCAGGCCGGCATCCCAGCTCCACCCCGCCGCCTCCCCGCGCAGGCCGCCGGTCGCAGCCAGATCCAGGTTCTCACCCGTCGTTTCCGGCCGGTAGCCGTTGGGGAAGATGGCCGGAACGGCCTGGAACCCGTCGGGGAAGCGGAAGAAGGCGGAGCCGACGCTTTCCCGGTAGCCGGCCGTGCCGAAGCCATAGGCGACAAGCCCGCCGGAAAGCGGCACCTCCGCATTCACGAAGCTGTTGAACCCGTCCACATCCGGGTCGCCGGCATTGAACTGGTTGGCCGCCGCCGCCGCCCGGTTGGCCGCGGTATTCGCTTCGAAGAAGGGCAATTCCCCCGGGGCGGCACGCTTGGTGGCGTTGCGGGCGGTGTATTCCCCGCCGATGCGGATGAACCCGCCATCGCCCAGGCCGAAGCCGTAATCGGCATTGGCCACATAGGTCTGACCGTCGGTGATGCTGTCATCCAGGGGATCGAAATCCGTGTGGTGCAGGCCGAAACTGGCGGAGGCCTGGCCCCCTTCGGCCCCGCCCTTCAGCACCAGGTTGACCACGCCCGCCACCGCGTCGGACCCGTACAGGGCGCCCGCACCATCGCGCAGCACCTCCACCCGCTCCACCGCGTTCACGGGGATGGTGTTCAGGTCCACCGGGGCGGTGCCGCGGCCAATCTTGCTTTCGATGTTCAGCACGGCGGAGCTGTGGCGCCGCTTGCCGTTCACCAGCACCAGCACCTGATCCGGGCTCATCCCCCGGATCTGGGCGGATCGGATGCTGTCGGCAGTGCCGGAATTGGACTGGCGGGGGAAGTTCACCGACGGGACCAGGGTCTGCAAGACCTGCCCGACCTCCCCGCCCAGGGTGGCGGCGCGGGTGATGTCCGCGGCGGAGATCACATCGACGGGCACCGCACTTTCCAGCACCGTCCGGGGCTTGCCGCGCGAGCCGACAACCACGATCTCCTCCAGCGGGGCGTCACCCTGGCCGACGACGGGGGCAGGTGCTGCCGTCTGGGCGGATGCACCGGCCACCGGGAAGGCGGCCAGTCCGGCCAGGAGGGCCACCGCACTGGCCTGGAGCCCGCGAAGCCCGATCCGGCCGACCAAGCCGGTGGGATATTCCTGCGGGCGGGAACGGCGGACGATCATGACGGACACTCCTTCGGCTTTCGACCCGGCCCGGCCGTTCAACATACCGGGCGTGTGGTAATGGTTATTTGTCTAGTAAAGTAATGTGGAATTATCCGCGTCAATGTGTTTTCTACTGCATCCTTGCCGGGTCGCTGTAGGATGCCCCGGCACCGTTGCAACAATCCCACAGAGGATGCCGGCCCTGTCCCGGGGTCCGGCGCGGAAACCGACCGACGATGAACCGCCGCCGCCTGCTGTCCACTGCCTTGGCCGCCGCCTTGCCCGGCTTCCTGTCCGTGACCGCCCTTGCGGGGGCGATGGTCACCGGCCGCCCCGCCCTGGCGCGGGAGCCGATGCTGGACCGCATCCGCGCCCGCGGTACGATCCGGGTGGGCACGACGGGGGATTACTTCCCCTATTCCTTCCGGGATGTGCGCAGCGGATCCTTCATCGGCCATGATGTGGATCTGGCGAAGCGGCTGGCCGCCGATCTGGGCGTGGGGGTGGAATTCGTCCAGGCCACCTGGCCCACCATCGTGGCGGGGTTGCGGGCGGGGAAATACGACATCGCTGCCAGTGGCATCACCATCACGCCGGAACGGGCCCGGGCCGTCGCCTTCAGCCGGTCCTACCTGTCCCCCGCCTTCGTCGCCATCGTCCCGGCCACGGCGGCAGCGGGGTATGCGAGTTGGCGTGACCTGGACCGGCCGGGCATCACCATCTCCCTGCAACAGGGAACGGCCCCCGAAACGGCGGCGAAGCGGGCCTTCACCCAGGCGCGGCTGGTGTCGGTGATGGAACCGGTGATCGACTTCACGGAGGTGCTGGCCGGACGCGCCGATGCCACCATCACCGACAACCTGTATTTCGCCACCAAGATCCGCAGCGAATACCCCCAGCTTGCCATGGTCGGCGGGGAGCCGCTGGCGGAGGCGGAGACGGGCCTGATGACCCGCCAGGGGGAGGAGGCGCTGGTCGCCTGGATCGATGCCTGGATCGGGGAGCGCAAGGCAGACGGGTTCCTGGACCAGCTTTACCGCACCTGGTTCGAGGCCGGGGGAGCCGGGGCCGGGGGCGCCCGGTGAGCCTGCCCGACCGTACTGCACCGGCCCACCGCGGCCTGCGCCGCGTTGTCACCAGCGCCCTGCGCCGCCACACCCCCCGCCTGATCGCCCTCTGCGCCCTGCCGCTGCTGGCCGGGTGCGGGGAGGGGTGGGCGGTGATCAGCCCCACGGATCCGGAGGGGTTGGCCAATCTGCGCTTCCTTCTGGCCGGGGTGGGCCTGACCCTGGGGCTCAGCGCCATCGCCCTGCTGGCGGGCGTGTTGCTGGGGCTTGCACTGGCGGCGCTGCGGCTGTGGGGCAACCGGGCGGCGCGGCTGCTGGCGGCAGGCTATGTGGAGCTGATCCGCGCCCTGCCGCTGTTCGTGCTCCTGCTCTGGGTCTATTACGCCCTGCCCATCGTGGTGGAAGGGATGCCGGAGGATGGTTGGGGCCGGGCCCTGCTGGGCTGGACCGCCGGCCTTTCCCCCTTCACCGCCGCGGCCCTGGCGCTGGGCCTGAACGCGGCCGCCTTCCTGTCGGAAATCTTCCGGGCGGGGATCGAGGGCATTCCCCGCGGGCAGGTGGAAGCGGCCCGTGCCCTGGGCATGACGCCGTGGCAGATCTTCCGCCTGGTCATCCTGCCCCAGGCCCTGCGGCAGATGCTGTCGCCCACCATCGGGCAGTTCATCCAGACGGTGAAGGACAGCTCCCTTGCCTCCGTCCTGGGCCTGGCGGAGCTGACCCGGCGGGCGACGGAGCTGCAGACCCAGACCTACCGCCCGCTGGAAATCTATACCCTGCTGGCCCTGGAATACCTTGTGCTGCTGCTGATTCTGTCCCAGGTGGCCCGCTGGATCGAACGGCGCAGCCGGCCCCGCTGACGGCATCGGCGCGGGCGGTCGGGACGTCACACTACTCGGTCCAGGGGTCGCCCGGGGCGCCGTTTCCGGCGGCGATGGTGCCGGCGCGGCGCAGGGCCTCCAGACTGTCGGCCATGGTCCGCATGCCGAAGCGGCTGCCCATCTGGATCATGGAGGTGATCTGGGCGATCTTGTTCTCCCGGATCAGGGAGCGGACGGCGGGGGTGGCCACCAGCACCTCATGGGCGGCCACCCGCCCGCGCCCGTCGGCCCGGGGCAGCAGCACCTGGGCGATCACGGCCTGGAGCGATCCGGCCAGCATGGCGCGGGCCATGTCCTTGGTGGGGCCTGGGAAGACATCGATGATGCGGTCCACCGCCTTGGCGGCCGATGCGGTGTGCAGGGTGCCAAGGACCAGATGCCCCGTCTCCGCCGCGGTCAGGGCCATCTGGATGGTTTCGGGATCGCGCAGCTCCCCCACCAGGATGATGTCCGGATCCTCCCGCAGGGCGGCGCGCAGGGCGGTGGCGAAGCTGGCCGTATCGCGCCCGATCTCCCGCTGGCTGACCAGCCCGCCGGGGGCCGCATGCACATATTCCACCGGGTCCTCGATGGTGATGACATGGGCATTCTGCCGGGACAGGATATGCCCCACCATCGCCGCCAGGGTGGAGGATTTGCCGCTGCCCGTCGGTCCCGTCACCAGGATCAGCCCGGTGGGCAGGGCCGACAGATCCATCAGGATCGGCGGGGCGCCCAGGTCGGCCAGTGTGGGCACCCGGTCGGGCACCACGCGGAAGGCCGCCGCCGGGCCGCGCAGGGTGCGGTAGGCATTGCCGCGGTAGCGCAAGCCCTCCATTTCCAGGGAGAAATCGATGTCCCCCGTCTCCCGGTAGCGGGCGCGCAGGTCGGCCGGCATCGCCGCCGACAGCATGGCCTCCAGCCCTGCCGGGTCCAGGCCGGGCCCGGCCACCGGTTCCAGCCGGCCATTCAGCCGCAGGGTCGGCGCCAGCCCCGCCGACAGATGCAGGTCGGACGCGCCGCGCGCCCGGGCCAGGGCCAGCAGGTCGGCCAGGGTCGGGTCCATCATGCCTCTCTCTGTTTCGGTCTCATTGCCCGGTTGCCGGGGCGCCGGTGAGAGCGCCGGCGGGGGCTGTTCCCGGGGCTTCCGCCGGGCCGGCCGCCGCTCCTCCTGTGCCGCCGCGCAGGGCGGCCAGCCGGGCGCGCACCTGGGTCAGGGGCACCCCGGTCGTCGGCGGCAGGGACAGGACCTGTTCATAGCCGGCGATGGCGGCAGGGACATCGCCCAGCCTGTCCCGCGCCACGGCCAGGTTGTGGGCCACGGCCGCATGGTCCGGCAGAGCGGTTGCCGCCATCTCGAACTCCGCCGCTGCCGCTTCCCACTGGCCGCGCTGGGCCTCCAGCCGGCCGATGCGCACGGCCAGCCAGGGATCGCCCGGGCGACCGGCGCGCAGGCGGCGCAGATCGGCCAGCCCCACCTCCGGCTCCTCCTCCGCCACCAGCCCGGCCAGCCCGACGACGGCACCCGGATGGTCCGGGTCCAGGCGCAGGGCCGACTGATAGGCCGCCGCCGCTTCCGCCCTGAGGCCCATCGCCTCCAGCGCCCGGCCGCGGCCGTATTGGATCACCGCGGCGGACGGGTCCAGGCGCAGCGCCTTGTCATACAGGGCCGCCGCTTCCGCCGGGCGGCCGGTGGCCAGGGCGTGGTCGGCGTTGCGGACCAGCCGGTCCACATCGTCGGTGCGGTCGGTGGCGACGACCGTCGGCTCCCGCGCCGATGCCGGTTCCGCGGTACCCGCCAGCGCCGCCAGGGCCGCCAGCAGCGCCACCCCCGCCATCCCGGCCCTTGCTGATCCGGCCCTGCCCGCGACCCAACCCATCCTATGGTCCTTCCCCATCATCCAACCCACCCGAAACCATCCAGTCCCGTGCCCCACCCGGCCGGGGGCAGCAATAGAAGCACCATCAGCGCCAGGGCCAGGGCCGGGCCGAAGGGCAGGACACCGTCCCCGTCCGAGCCCATCTCCTCCCCCTCCCCCTCCCCGATCTCCTCCCGCCCAGCGGGGCCGCCTTGCCCGACCAGCCGGGTGGCCCCGGCCATGGCCAGCCCGCCGATCCCGGCCAGCAGCAGGAACGGGGCCAGGGCGGCCGGGCCCAGCCACAGGCCGGCCACGGCGAAAAGCTTCACATCCCCCAGGCCCATCGCCTCCCGCCCGGTGCGCCAGGAGACGGCGGCCCGCACGGCCAGGGCCACACCGGCGAACAGCCCGGCCCCGGCCAGAACGGTTCCCCAGCCGATCTGCCCGGTCAGGGGCGGCACCAGGGCCAGAAGCCCGGCCAAGGCCGTCACCCCGTCGGGCAGGTACAGGTGGTCCAGGTCGATCAGGGCCGCCAGCAGCAGCAGCGTGCCCAGGCTGCCCAGCAGCAGGGTCCGCCCGATCTCCCCCGTCGCCAGCAGGCAACCGACCCACAGGGCCGCCGTCGCCAGCTCCACCACCGCATAGCGGGGGCTGACCGGGGTGCCGCAGTGGCGGCAACGGCCCCGCGCCGCCAGCCAGGACAGCACCGGCACAAGATCCCGCACGCCCAGCCGTGTTCCGCAGGCGGGGCATGCCGACCGGCCGGTCAGGCCGATCCGCCGCGGCAGGCGCCAGGTGGCGGCGGCGATGAAACTGCCCAGGCACAGGCCGACCATCAGGATCGCCGTCAGGAGATACAGCCGCAGCACCGGATCGGCGGGCAGCCCCGCCGCCAGGGGCGCGATCAGGATATCGGGGTTCCAGGTCACCGTGTCGTCCCAGCCCCAGGCCCGATCCCGCCCAGGCCCGACCCGGTGCCTGGTTCCACGCCTTGCCCGGTCTCGGCCGCCGAATGGACCCGCATCACGGCCGCGGCGTCCACCTTGTCGATGAAGCCCACATGCTTCACATCGCCCTTGTCGGCGACCACGCGCCCGGCCACCGGCCCCTCGATCCCCGGCAGCACCAGCCGCACGGGCGACAGTAGCTGGGCCGATTCCTCGAAATAAATGGCGCATCCCAGAGGCGACAGGTCAAGGACCACACATTCCCAGGGCTGGGCATCCTCCTCCGGGAAGACGATGGCCGCCCGGATGAAGGTCTTCGTCCGTTCCGCCCGGCGGCGGTTCTGGGCGGCATCCGCGGCGGCGACGGCCGGATGGGATTCAGGCGGCAGGGGCGGCATGGCCATCACCTCCAGGATGCGGGGCCAGGGTGCGGGGGCGGCGGGGTCATGGGCAGTCCTCCCCCAGCGGGGCGCTTTCCGTCCAGGGATCCCCCGTCACGGCTGGCGGCGGTATTGTCCCCCCGTCGGTCCTTCCGTGGGGGGAGTGTGCCACGACCGCGCCCGGCGCGCCATCGCCGCCCGCGGTTTGTGGGATAACCGGCCAGGCCCGCCTCTCCCCCACGCGCAGGCGCAAGCTCTGGCGCGTTCCCGTGGTCGGATCGACCCGGACCAGGGTGACATTGTCCGCCTGCACCCGGGCGGCGGCGATGTCGGGCGGCAGGCGCCCCGGCTCCCCCAGCCGGCCGTTCACCCGGAAGGACCAGGCATCGGGGGCGGCATAAACCAGGCTGGACAGATGGGCCATGCGCGCGGGCGGCCCCACCGCCTCCTCCCGCGCCGACCGGGCTGCCTCCACCCGGCTTCCGCCATCGCCGTCAGCGGTCGCCACCCGGCGGGTCTGGGCGCAGGCCAACCGCCGACGCTCCGCCGCGGAGAACAGAAGGGACCGCTGCGGCGCCCCCGCGGCTTGTGCCGCCTGGGTCGGGGCCTGGGCTGCGGCCGGAAGGGCAGGGGGCAATACCGCCAGCAGCAGAAGCACGGCGCCGGTCAGCGGGCCGACCGTCGCAAGAGGATGGGTGGGGCGGTACCGGATCATGGTTCGGCCTCCACCGGTACCAGGGTGACCCAGCTCAGCCGCAGATCCAGCCGGGCGACGGCGGCGGGACCTGTGCCATCGCTCAGCCAGTCCTCCGGCCCGTCATCGCCGCGGCGAAGGGTCATGCGCGATACCCGCAGCAGTGCCCCTTCCGCCACCACCTCCAGCCGCAGGAAGGACAGCAGGTCCAGGTCATCCGCCGCGGTCAGCGTCACCTCCACCGGGATCAGGCGGCGCAGCACCTGCACCTGCCCGACCTGAAGCCGCTGCTCCTCGATCGGCAGGAACTGATAGGCCGCCCCGTCGATGCCGATCTCCGCCATGCGCGAATCCAGCCGGTCGGCCAGGGCAATGCGGTCCGGCTGGTCGAAGGCACCCGCCTGGTCCAGGCGCCGCCAGTCATCGGCCATGCGGTCCAGCAGGGACAGATCCTCCTCCGCCCGGGCGATCTGGGCGGCCATGGTGTCCCGCTGCCCCATCAGGTCGGCCAGGTCGGCCTGGTGCTGGATCAGCATTGGAAAGGTCAGGAAGCTGCGTGCCAGCCACAGGGCGGCCAGCAGGCCGATGGCGACCAGCAAGGGGCGCAGTGCCTTCGGATCGATCTGGATCATGGCCCCGCCTCCACCACCAGGATGCTGCGATACCCATCGCGGTTGTCCTCGCGGGGCTTGGCGCCCAGGGTCAGGGCGGCGGTCAGGTCCAGGGTCACGGGTGGCCGATCCACCCGCACGATGTGATCCGGCATGGCGGCGTCCAGCCGCTCCGCGATTTCCGCCACCATGCGGACGGCCGCCGCCTCTCCCGTGCGGTCGGGGATGACCAGCTCGATCTCCAGCCGCGGCGGGGGCGGCGGGGCCAGTTCCCACACCGGACCGGTATTGCCCGACCGGCCCGCCGCCGTCGGCTGGTCCGGGGCGGTCCAGGTCACGGATTCAACCTGGATTTCCGGCGGCAGCAGGGTCACCAGCGTCTCCAGCAGGGGGGCCGGGCTGGACGGCTGGCTGCGCCAGGCGGCGGCGAAGCCCACGGCTGCTTCAGCGAAGCGGGGGGGGATGGGGTTGCCCAGCAGGGTGGACAGGGTGGCATCCCGGTCGGCGCCCAGGCGCGCCATCTCCTCATTCACTGCCTGGGTCTGCTGGCGCAGGTCCAGAAGCCCCGCCCCGTCGGACGCGATCTGCCCGGCGACCGCAAGGGACAGCCCGGCCACGACCCAGGTGCCCGCCCGGGCCAGCCCGTCCACCCGGTGGCGCAGGCGCCAGCTTTCCGGCAGCACATCCATCCGCGGCACGGCCCGGCGGGCGGCCCAGGCCAGGGACAGGCTGTCCGCCGTATCCGCCGCCGCCAGGGGCCCCGTCCCTTCCACCAGCGGGCGCCCCAGGGACAGCATGTCCAGGGCGGTGCTGGTATCGGCGACCACGGCGGTGCTGATGGGTAGGGCGGAACCCTCCAGTTCCTCCTGCCAGGTGGCGGGTCCGATGGCGACGACGCGGATGCCCGCCCGGCCGGAAAAGCCAAGTCGGGCCAGATAGCCCAGGGTAGATCGTACCTCCGCCCCCAGCTCCCCTTCCACCTCCCCTGTGGAAGGCGTGATGCGGGTCAGCACCATTTCCCGGTCGCGCAGCACGATCTGGCGGATGCCGCCCGTCCAATGGCGCAGCAGCAGCAGGGTCCAGGTCTCCCCCTCCTCCGCGGCGGGGGCCTTCGCCTCCGCCGGGGGCGGGGGCAGCAGGCCCTGGGCCAGGGTCCAGGCCATGTCGGCGACTTCCACCGGCAACAGCCCGATGCCGTTGACGGGGTTGGGCAGGGTCTTCAGCCATTCCCGCCAGCGGGCCCAGTCGGTGGAATTGGCCACGGCGGCGAACAGGTAGGGCAGTTCCCGCCGCCCGCCGCCGGACCGGGCGGCACCCATGGCCAGGGTGCCCCGCACCTCCACCTCCGGAAAGGTAAGGTTCAGGCGGCGCTTCAGCACCTTCGCCCGGTCGAACAGGCCGACGACGGGCACCTGCTCCCGCCGGAAGTTCATGTCGGCCAGGTCCAGCAGCATGGTCACCGGGCGCGTACCATGACGCCCCATCTCCGCCACGATTTCCGCCAGCCCGGCCGCATCGTCGGCGGAAACGGCGCGCATGGCGCCCAACCGCCCGGTGCCCACGGACCCGAACACCACCCCACCGCCGCCCAGAAGCAGAAGGAACCGGTTGGAGAAGAGCTGACCGATCCGCATGCCTAACGTCCGAACTTGCCAAGGCTGTCATAGATCGGACCGAAGACGGCCAACGCGATCCAGCCCAGCAGGATGCCCATGATCGCCGTCAGCAGCGGTTCCACCATGCTGATCATGCCCTGGATGGCGTCATCGGTGTCGCGGTCGTAAATGTCGCCGATATTGTCCAGGGTGCGCCCCAGTGTGCCCGTATCCTCCCCGATCCGGACCATGCGCACGATCAGGGCCGGGAACTCCCCCGTGCCCTGCATGGCGGCGGACAGGGGCACACCGGTCTTCACCTGTTCGCGCAGCAGCTCCACCGCCTCTCCCAGGGCGCGGTTGTCCACCAGGGCGCGGGCGGCGGCAAGGCAGGATAGAAGGTCGATGCCCGAATTGAACATGATCGCGAACATATGGGCAAAGCGGGACAGGGCGATCTTGCGCACCACATCGCCCAAGATGGGGGCGCGCAGGATCATGTAATCCACCCGATAGGCCACACCGTCGGACATGCGCACCGCCATGCGCAGGCCGAAGACCAGGGCCACCGGCCCGCCCAGGATCAGCCACCAGAAATTCGAGAAGGCGGCGGCCGTGGCGATCAGCGCCCGGGTATGGATCGGCGGTTCCTCCCCCAGATTGCCCAGGAAACCGACGACCTGGGGCACCAGATAGCTCATCATGAAGGTGATGACTGTCAGCACCACGACCGACAGGATGGCGGGGTAGCGCAAGGATTTCCGCACCTTCTGGACCATGGCGTCGGTCCATTTCAGGTGCTTCACCAGCTGGTGGAAGGATTCGGTCATCTGCCCCGTCTCCTCCCCCGCGGAGATCAGGGAGACAAAGACCGGGCCGAAAACCCGTGGGTGGCGGCCGAAGGCGACGGACAGGGAACTCCCCTCCGACACCTCCCGATGGATCTGGCTGATGATGGTGGCAAGGGAGGGCTTGGCCGTGCTGTCGCGCACATCGGACAGGGCGTCCAGCAGGGGGACACCGGCCCGGCTCATCTCCTCCAGATGGAGCGCAAGCTGGATCAGGTCCCGGTTCGTCACCCGTTCCCCGAAGCTCAAGGAACGGCGCTGGCGCTGCTCCCGGCAATCGATCAGTTCCAACCCGATGGCGCGTAGGCTCTGGTACAGTTCCAGCTCGTTGCTGGCGACCAGGGATCCGCGGATGGTGCGGCCACGGGGATTGATCGCCCGGTAGGTATAGGTCGCCATGCCTCACCCCTGCCCGGGCGGGGCGGGATCGCGGCTGCGACCGGTCAGGTCGGCGGCGCGGGCCAGGCTGTCCAGGGAAATCACCCCCTCCAGCACCTTGGCAAGGCCGTAATCGACGATGGAGCGGAAGCCCTGGCGCCGCAGCAGGGACCTTACCTCCGCCCGCCCGGCCCCGCGGGCGATGGCTTCATCCAGCAGTTCATCCACCAGCAGCACTTCCGCCACGGCGACCCGGCC
>JBJOKR010000004.1:0-60958 GCA_046045995.1 Pseudomonadota bacterium
CCCCCGGCCTCCGCCCGGGCGTTGGGAGAGCGGATCCTGGGGGCGGAGATCCGCACACCGCCGCTGGGCCATATCGGCATGATCGTCAGCGGGGCGGCCCGGGAAAAGGTGTGGGACCCGCTTGCCGATTGGCTGCTCAGCCGCTGATGCCCAGTGCTGCCGCCACGCGGCGGGTGAAGTCATCCGCCGCGCCGGGGGCATAATCCTGGTGCCGGCCGCTGCCCCAGACCGGGCCCGGCCAGGCGGGATCATCGCGGAAGCGGGCGATGACATGGATGTGCAACTGCGGCACCAGATTGCCCAGCGCCCCCAGATTGATCTTGTCCGGCCGGGTCAGCTGTTCCAGCGCCCGGGCGGCCGCCGCCATTTCCCCCATCACCTGCTGCTGGTCGGCCGGGTCCAGGTGGTGGAGTTCCACCGCGCCCGGGCGCCGCGGCACCAGGATCAGCCAGGGGAAGGCCGCATTGGCCATCAGCAGCACCCGGCAAAGGGGCAGGTCGCCCACCGGCCGCGTATCTGCCGTCAGCCGGTCGGCCAGGGTGAACACCGCCGCGGCATCCGGCGCAGGGGGAGATGCAAGGGATGCGGGGGATGCGGGGGACCGGGGATTGGAACCTGTGCCCTGCTGCGCCATTTCACTCTCCGATCTTCGGCCCGGTGACGGGCTTCCCCCGCGATCCGCCTGCGCAAGCCCGACCCATCCAGGATCCGGTGCGTGGAACGCAGATCTGGCGCGGAAAACCACCACTTTACGCGAGCGGCATGTCAATGGTGTATTAGTCTGTTCGTATGTCTGTCCATGGCCGTTATGGTGTGGTGCCAAGGGGCATGACGCCGGGGGGCGGCTATTCCACTGCGCTTGGCAGGAGAAGCCGGGCTTGGCAGGAGAAGCCGGGCTTGGCAGGAGAAGTCCTGGCGGCGGGGGATTTGGCAGGCAGGTGCTGGGCGGGCGGGTGCTGGGCGGTGACGGCAGGGCCGCTGTGACAGGCCAGCCATCATGCCGATCACAAGATCACCACAATGGGGCGTCATCACGGCGTGACGGGCGGGCGGGATCGGGCCTTGCGGCGGATGGATGTGGCCACAGAGCACGGGTTTCAGGGTCAAGGTCCGGAGACGGGACGGAAACATGCGCAAGATCATGGCGATGCGGGCGACGGCGTGGCTGGTGCTGCTGGCCCTGCTGGCGGGCAATCTGGTGGCCTGGGCGCTGAGCAACCGGCCGGAGGTGCCGGAGCGTCCGTGGTCCGGCGCCATCGCGGGCGTGGCCTTCAACCCCTATCAGACCAACCAGAACCCGCAGGAGGGACGCCACCCCTCCCGCGATGAGATCGCCCGCGACCTGGACGTGGTCGCCCCCTATGTGAAGTCCGTCCGCAGCTATTCCTCCCTGAACGGGCTGGAACAGATCCCCGAGCTGGCGGCGGAGCGGGGGCTGGTGGTCACCCAGGGCGCCTGGATTTCCGGCGACCGGGCCGCCAATGAGCAGGAGATCAACAGCCTGGTCCGCGTGGCCCGCAGCCACAAGAATGTCCGCCGCGTCATGGTCGGCAACGAAGTGCTGCTGCGCGGCGACATCGGTGTGCCGGAGCTGATCGAGTATATCGAACGGGTCCGCCGGCAGGTGGACGTGCCGGTTTCCACCGCAGAACCGCCCTATGTCTGGAAGAACCATCCCGAGCTGGTGGAGGCGGTGGACTTCATCACCATCCACCTTCTGCCCTACTGGGAAAAGGTGCCGATCACCCACGCGGTGGAGTTCGTCGAGAACAACATCAATGAGATCAAGGCCCTCTACCCCCACAAGCATGTCCTGATCGGCGAAGTGGGCTGGCCGTCGGACGGCGCCTACCGGGGGCCTGCGGAGGCGAGCCTGGTGAACCAGGCGGGCTTCATCCGCGGCTATCTGAACAAGGCGGGTGAGGAGCGCTGGGATTTCTACATAATGGAGTCCTTCGACCAGCCCTGGAAGCGGGTGCTCGGCGGGTCGGTGGAAGCCAACTGGGGCATCTGGGACACCAACCGCGGCCTGAAGTTTCCGATGCAGGGCGGCGTGTTCGAGGTGCCGTCCTGGCCTGTCCTGGCCATGATCTCCACCCTGCTGGCGGCCTTTCCGCTGTTCTGGTTCGTGCTGCGGCGGGACGATCTGATGGTGCGCGGGCAGCTGTTCTACGGCGCGTTGATCCAGGCCGTCGCCTCCGCCCTGGTCTGGACGGGGGCGGAGGCGATGACGGCCGGCATGGGCACCATGTCCACCGTCGCCTTCTCCATCCTGCTGACCGCCCAGGTGATCCTGCTGGCGGTCATGCTGATCGACGGGCTGGAACTGACGGAGGTGGTCTGGTCCGCCAAGTGGCGCCGCAAGTTCGAGCCGATCCGCGGCGACCTGTCGGGATTCACGCCCAAGGTCTCCATCCATGTGCCCTGCTACAACGAGCCGGCGCACATGGTGATCCGGACGCTGAATGCGCTGGCCGCCATGGGCTACCCGAATTTCGAGGTCCTGGTGGTGGACAACAACACCAAGGACGAAGCGGTGTGGAAGCCGCTGGAGGAGCACTGCCGCAAGCTGGGTCCCCATTTCCGCTTCTTCCACTTGGCCAAATGGCCGGGATACAAGGCCGGTGCCCTGAACTTCGCACTCCAGGTCACCGCCCCGGATGCGGAGATCGTGGCCGTGATCGACAGCGATTACGAGGTGCGGCCGGACTGGCTGTGCGCCACCGTCCCCTATTTCCGCAACCCGAACGTCGCCTTCGTCCAGTCGCCCCAGGATTACCGGGAATGGGACGTGCATCCGTTCCAGCGCATGATCAACTGGGAATACCAGGGCTTCTTCCACATCGGGATGATCCAGCGGAACGAGCGCAACGCCATCATCCAGCACGGCACCATGACCCAGATCCGCAAAAAGGTATTGGTGGATGTGGGCATGTGGGCGGAATGGTGCATCTGCGAGGATGCGGAGCTGGGGCTGCGCCTGTTCGAGGAGGGGTATGAGAGCGTCTACATGCCCGACAGCTTCGGCAAGGGCCTGGTCCCCGACAGCTTCGCCGGCTACAAGACCCAGCGCTTCCGCTGGGCCTATGGTGCCGTGCAGATCATCAAGCGCCACTGGCGGGAATTCCTGCCGTCGGGCAAGAAGCTGACCTTCGGGCAGAAATACCATTTCGTCACCGGCTGGCTGCCATGGTTCGCCGATGCGGCCCATATGGCCTTCGTCGTCGGCGGCATCTTCTGGTCCATGGGCCTGCTGCTGCCCTATTGGCTGCCCAAGGACCTGGCCGCCCACACGATGGGCCTGTTCGAGCTGCCGCCGACGGTCTTCCTGTTCCCGACCCTGTCGGTCTTCTTCTTCAAGGTGATCTGCGGCCTGTGGCTGTATGAGGCGCGGGTGAACTGCAGCTTCATGGACAAGGTGGGGGCCGCCATCGCCGGCATGGCCCTGACCCACACAGTGGGCCGCGCCGTCTGGCAGGGCCTGTTCACGGAAGGCCGCCCCTTCGTCCGCACGCCCAAGTGTGAGGATCAGCCGGCCCTGGTGCAGGGTTTCCTGAATGCGAAGGAGGAGACGTGGCTGATGCTGGGCTGCTGGATCACGGCGGGCCTGGTGGCGGCCCTGTTGGGCCCCGATAACCGCGACGCCTATATCTGGTCGGCGATGCTGATCGTGCAGTCCCTGCCCTATATTGCCGCCCTGGTGGTCAGCACGCTGAACGTCCTGCCCTTCGACCGCAAGGGCGACGCCGCCATGGCCCCGGAAGGGGCGGATTGAGGGGGGGTAGCCCCCCTTAATGTAGGTCGGTGCGAGCGAAGCGAGGGCCGACACGCGCCATCGCGGGTGCCTGAAAAATGTCGCCCCTCGGGCTTCGCCCTCGCAGCGACCTACGATCCTGAGAAGCGGCTCACCGCAACCGGCCGCGCCCGCCCATCACCTTGAAGAAGGCCTGGACCACGGCCGGGTCGAATTGCGTGCCCGCGCCCGCTTCGATCTGCTTCAGCGCGTCGGCCACGGTCACGGCCTCCCGCCATGAGCGCTTGTGGGTCAGGGCGTCGAACACGTCGGCGACGGCGACGACGCGGGCGGCCAAGGGGATATCCGCACCCTTCAGGCGGTTCGGATAGCCGCTTCCGTCCCACCGCTCCTGGTGGGCCCGGGCGATGGCCGCCCCGAAGGAGAGGTAGTTCGACTCCTCCACCATCCGGGACGCCTTTTCCAGCAGGGCGGCCCCCCGCTCGCAATGGGCCTCCATCAGGCGGCGTTCGTCCGGGTCCAGTTCCGCCTGCTTCATGATGATGCGGTCGGGCACGCCGACCATGCCGATGTCATAGAGCATGGACCCCATGGCGATCAGGTCCAGGAACTCATCATCGATCTGCTCGGCCAGGGCCGGATCGGTGCGCAGCATGAAGGCGATTTCGGTGACCAGCCGCGACAGGCGCAGCACATGGTCCCCGCCCCCGTCCGGGTCCTTGTATTCGGCAAGCCCGGCCAAGGCGATGACCGTGGCCTTGTGGGCCCGCTTCAGCTGGTCGTAGAGGTGCAGGTTGTCGAATCCGATGGCGATCTTGGACCCCAGCACCTCCGCAAGGCGCTGTTCCAGATCGTCCAGGTCGCGGCCCACATGCATGCAGGCGGCGGCATCCCGCCCGTCGGAGGTTCGCAGCCACAGGATCAGCAGCCCGTCGGCATAGTAATGCCGCCGCTCCCGCAGGACGGTCAGGATGCGCCCGGCCAGGTCCAGGTCGACGGAGGTGGCGAGCGGCATGCCCGCCGCACCGGCGTGCCGGCCGGTACCGGCCAGGATCTGGGCATCGGTCTTGGCCTGGCCGCGGGGAACACAGACCAGCCCGTCCAGCGGGATGTCCAGCACCCGGCTCAATTCCCGCAGCACCGCTTCCGCGAAGCGATCCACGGCGCGCAGGGTGAACAGGGTATTCGACGCCTCCACGATCCGTTCCATCCCCTTGCGGGAGCGCTGGAGCGTGGTGATGTGCTCATAGGACCGCAGGGCGGCGACGGTGGCCGTGCCCAGCTTCTGGGCCGTCAGCTCGGTCTTGGCCTTGTAATCGTTGATGTCATAGCCGTGGATCACCGCATCCTCCGGCGCCTGGCCGGGCTGGCCGGTGCGCAGGATGATGCGGACGGCATCGTTGTTCAGCTCTTCCCGGATGCGGGGGACAAGGCGCAGACCCGCGTCATCCGTTTCCATCACCACATCCAGCAGGATCATGGCGATTCCCGGATCGTTGCGCAGGATCTGCAACGCTTCCTCCGCCGAATAGGCGGACAGGAACTGGACCGCGCGTCCGGCGAAGCTGAACTTCTTCATCACCAGCCGGGTCATGGCATGCACCTCCGGATCGTCGTCGACGATCAGGATCAGCCACGGCTTCAGCCCGGGATCGGGCCGGGTCGGCTTGGACGGCGCTTCATCCTGGAACAGGAAATCGTCAGTCATGATGGACGGATGCCCCGGCCGGTCGCCGACGGTGCGCGCAGATCGGACGGCGGTCCGGCCAAGTCTGGTGGAGGTCAACCATGCGATCGAACAGCCGTGCCTAGCGCCATAGGTGATGGCCGGGCACCCAGGCCCGGTCCACTATCTTCGGCATACCTGATCCACCGAGGCAAGCCCCAATGACAAGCGAAAACGATCACCGCCCTTAACGCGGGACGTGACGGCGCCTGCATCCATCCTTACTTTCGCCATGTGACGGATCCACCATCGTCCCCGGGCCGCCTGTCGACAGGGTGCCCGGACCGCTTGTGCGCCTGTTCCCCGGGGCGTCCGGGGTCCGTATTTGTACCATGCCACCCGTCGGAGTGCCCCAACCCATGTCCTTGCGCCTTACCCGCACGATCTGTGCCGCCGTTGCCCTTCTGGCCTGTGTTCCCGGGGTCGCCGCCGCGGCGGAGACGGGGGCCGCCCTGAACAAGACCGAGATCGAGCGGATCGTGCGGGACTACATCCTGGCCAATCCGGAAATCATCACGGAAGCCATCGGCATCCTTCAGCAGCGCCAGGAGGATGAGCAGGCGATGGCCGCCGCCGCCGCGCTGGCCGCGAATCAGGATGAGCTGTTCAACAGCCCCACCTCCCCCGTGATCGGCAATCCCCGCGGCGATGTCACCCTGGT
The DNA here is from genome assembly GCA_046045995.1 of Pseudomonadota bacterium. GTDB lineage: Bacteria > Pseudomonadota > Alphaproteobacteria > Azospirillales > Azospirillaceae > Indioceanicola. Next base: position 6,142 of record JBJOKR010000004.1, read on the forward strand.
GGAGTTCTTCGATTACAACTGCGGATACTGCAAGGCCGCCCATCCGCAGCGCAAGGCGGCAGTGGCGGATGACGGGAAGGTCCGGGTGGTGATGAAGGAATTCCCGATCCTCTCCGCCTCCTCCCTCGAAGCGGCCAAGGGGGCGCTGGCCGCGGCGAAGCAGGGCAAGTATGAGGAGATGCATGAGATCCTGATCACCTGGCAGGGGCCCCTGAGCGCCGCCGCCGTGCGGGAGGCTGCGGCCAAGGTCGGGCTGGACCTGAAGCGGCTGGAAGCGGACATGGAATCGCCCGAGACCCTGGCGGAGATCGAGGCGAACCGGGCGCTCGCCCGCCAGCTTGGCATCAACGGGACTCCCGGCTTCGTGATCGGGGAGACCGTTGTGCCCGGCATGATCGGGCGCGAAGCCTTCACCGCCCTGTTCGAGTCCGAACGCGCCGCCGGCAAGGCCGCGAACTGAAGGGATCGGCGGGGCTGCAACCCCTTTCCCCCCGAGACAGAGGAAGGGGCCCGCCCGGGGCGATGCACAGGGGGGGAGGGTGGGGAGGGGCCCAGGGCACCACGGCCTGAGCCCCCATTCCAGTCCCCCACTCCACCACCCGGTTCCGGTTTCCGATTCCAGTCCTTCCCGCTCGGGCCCCCGCGCTTGAGACCCCGTGTTCGGGCCTCCGCAGTCAGGTTTCGTCCGCTGGCTCCCCGCCCTCCCCCTCCGCCTGTTGGCGGTGGAAGCGCATGGAGCCGATTTCGTCGAATTTCTGGGTTTCGCGCCGGGCCAGCTCCTGCTTGCGCTGACGGTCGCGTTCCTCCTGGGCCAGTTCGTATCGCTTCAGCTCCTGGAAGGCGATGGCCAGCGCCTCCTCCGCTTCGGCCACTTCCTCCAACGCCTGCACGATGGAACGGTCGATGGCATCGCGGCGCAGACGGGCCTGTTTCAGATAGCCGGCCAAGGTCATCGCCCCCATGAGGGAGGCACCGGCCACGGCCTTCTCCGCCGCCAGCTCCCGGTCCAGCTTCGCCCGCTCCTCCTGCAACTGCTCCAGCACATTCCGGGCATCGGCGACGGCGCGGCGGCGCTCGTCGACGGTCAGCTTGTTCAGCCGGATCAGGGTGCCGAGCTGCTGCATGGGTCGTCCCTACTCCCCTCCGCTCAGCCGGCTGCCGTACCGCCGCCCTGCATGCCAAGGATGGCCGCAAGCTCGGCATAGCCGGTGGCAAGGTCGCTGCGCTCTTCGATGCGCTGCTTCAGATAGGTCTCCAGCGCCTGGGCGTAATGGATCGCCTCATCCACCCGGGGGTCGGACCCGCGGCGATAGGCGCCGAGGCGGATCATCTCCTCCATATCCGCATAGGTGGCCATGAGCTGGCGTGCCCGGGTCACCAGGGCGTTCTGCCCTTCCGTGTTGCAATGGGGCATGGTGCGGCTGACGGACCGCAGGATGTTGATGGCGGGGAAGCGGCCCCGTTCCGCAATGCGGCGTTCCATGACGATATGACCGTCCAGGATACCGCGCACGGCGTCGGCGATCGGCTCCTCCATATCACCACCCTCCACCAGCACCGTGAAGATGGCGGAGATGCTGCCTTGCCCCGTGCCAGGCCCCGCCCGTTCCAGCAGGCGCGGTAGTTCCCCGAAGACGGTGGGCGGATAACCCTTGGTCGTCGGCGGCTCCCCGGCCGAGAGGCCGATTTCCCGCTGGGCCATGGCGAAGCGGGTGACCGAATCCATCAGGCAGAGCACATCCTGGCCCTGGTCGCGGAAGTATTCCGCCACGGTCAGGGTCATATAGGCGGCCTGGCGGCGCATCAGCGGCGGTTCATCGCTGGTGGCAACGACGACGACGGAGCGGGCAAGCCCTTCCTCCCCTAGGTCCTTCTCCAGGAATTCCTGCACCTCGCGTCCGCGTTCGCCGATCAGGCCGATGACACTGGCGCCCGCGTCGGTGTAGCGGGCCAGCATGGACATAAGCACCGATTTGCCGACGCCGGACCCGGCGAAGATACCCATGCGCTGCCCACGGCAGAGGGTGAGGAAGGTGTTCAGCGCCCGCACGCCCAGATCGACCTTCGCCCCCACCCGCTTGCGCGCATGGGCCGGAGGGGGGGAGGCCTTGACCGGCATGGGGATCGGCCCCTGGGGCAGTGGCCCCTTGCCGTCGATCGGTTCGCCCAGGGCGTTGATCACCCGGCCCAGCCAGCCCTGGGTGGGGTTCACGGTGGGTTGCCCCTCCGCCACTTCCGCCCGGCAGCCGTGGCCGATGTCGTCCAGGGTACCGAAGGGCATCAGCAGTGCTCTTCCGTGGCGGAATCCCACCACTTCGCAAGGGACAACCCGCCCGCCGCGCGATATCACCCGGCAGCGCCCGCCCACCGAAAGGCGCCGTTCCACCCCGCCCACCTCCACCAGCATGCCCAGGACCGACGTGACCCGCCCGAAGACACGCGCCGCGGGTATCGCCTCGACCTCCTGGATGATGAGTTCCGCGTCCACCATCTCTCGTCCCGTTTGTCCCGTTTGTCCCGTTTGTCTCGCTCGGCCCGTTCGGCCCGGGTGTCCCCTTTGGCCCGGTCGGCCCGGTCGGCCGGCCCGTTTTCGGAACGAAGCCGCCTATTCCATGCCCGTTGTATGGATAGCATATCGCTACATGGTCTGTTAACGTGGCTCCGACAGTACCGGTACCCCCCGCCGCCGTCTGGCCGCACTCCACACCTTGTCCGAATATGTGAGAGCGCCGATGAGACTTCTGCTGGTCGAAGATGACAAGTCGATGGCCAAAAGCATCCAACTGATGCTGGGCACGGAAGGCTATGTGGTCGACATGACCGATCTCGGCGAGGACGGGCTGGAGATCGGCAAGATCTATGATTACGACATCATCATCCTGGACCTGATGCTGCCCGATATCGACGGGTATGAAGTTCTGCGCCGATTCCGCGCCGCAAGGGTGACGACACCGATTCTGATCCTGTCCGGCCTGTCCGACCTGGATGCGAAGATCAAGGGCCTGGGGTTCGGAGCCGATGATTACATCACCAAGCCCTTCGACAAGCGCGAACTGGTCGCTCGGCTGCAGGCGATCATCCGCCGGTCCAAGGGCCATTCCGAAAGCGTGATCCGCACCGGCCGGCTATGCGTGAACCTGGACGCCCGAACGGTGGAGGTGGGTGGTGAACCCCTGCACCTGACCGGCAAGGAATACGCGATCCTGGAGCTGCTGTCCCTGCGCAAGGGCACGACCCTGACCAAGGAGATGTTCCTGAACCATCTCTATGGCGGGATGGATGAGCCGGAGCTGAAGATCATCGACGTCTTCGTCTGCAAGCTGCGCAAGAAGCTGACCACCGCCACGGATGGTGAGAATTATATCGAGACCGTCTGGGGCCGCGGCTATGTGCTGCGCGATCCGCCGGCGGCGGGTGCCCTGCGCCAGGCTGCCGGCTGAGCCCCGGCTCAAGCTTCCCCCACCCCGATTTCCGGTTCCAGTCCCCACCCCCGTCTCCCCGGGCGATCGGGGAACCGCGTCCCCGTCCCCCCTGTTCGAGAAGGCATGACCGATCGGCGGGAGGAAGGCGATGAAGGCGTTGTGCTGGCACGGCAAGGGAGACATCCGCTACGAGACGGTGCCCGATCCCCGGATCGAGGAGGGACAGGATGTCATCGTCAAGGTGTCTTCCTGCGCCATCTGCGGGTCGGACCTGCACCTGATGGACGGGGTCATCCCCTTCATGGAACGGGGGGACATCCTGGGCCATGAATGCATGGGGGAGGTGGTGGAGGTCGGGCGGGACACCCGCACCCTGAAGGTGGGGGACAGGGTGGTGGTGCCCTTCACCATCACCTGCGGCCACTGCGACCAGTGCCGCCGGGGCAATTACTCGGTCTGTGAGAATTCCAACCGCAATGCCGCCCTGGCCTCGAAGATGTTCGGCCACACCACCGCCGGCCTGTTCGGCTATTCCCACATCACCGGTGGTTATGCAGGGGGACAGGCGGAGTTTGTACGGGTGCCCTTTGCCGACACGACGGCCATCAAGGTTCCCAAGGCGGGATTGAGCGATGATCAGTTGCTGTTCCTGTCGGACATCCTGCCGACCGGCTGGCAGGCGGCGGCCCATTGCGACATCCAGAAGACCGATGTGGTCGCCGTCTGGGGCTGCGGGCCGGTGGCCCAGTTCTGCATCAAGAGCGCCCTGATCCAGGGGGCGGCCCTTGTCATCGCCATCGACAGGGTGCCGGAACGCCTGACCATGGCGCGGGCGGCCGGGGCCGTGACCATCGATTTCTCCCGCGAGCCGGTTCTGGAACGCCTTGCCGACCTGACCGGGGGCCGCGGGCCCGACAAGTGCATCGAGGCGGTGGGGATGGAAGCCCATGCGGGCTTGGGCGATGCCCAGGGCATGCAGGGCCTGTATGACAGGGCCAAGGTCGCCTTGTCGCTGGAGACGGACCGGCCGGTGGCAGTGCGGGAGGCGATCTATGCCTGCCGGCCGGGGGGCATCGTCTCCATCGCCGGGGTGTTCGGTGGTCTGGCCGACAAGATCCCCCTGGGCGCCCTGATGAACAAGGGGCTGACCATCCGCACCGGCCAGACCCATGTGCGCCGCTGGACCGACGACCTGCTGCGCCGGATCGAGGAGGGGGAGATCGACCCCACCAGCGTCATCACCCACCGCCTGTCCCTGGCCGAGGGGCCGGATGCCTACCACACCTTCCGCGACAAGCAGGACGGCTGCATCAAGGTCGTGCTGCGCCCGTGAGCGGGGGGTGACGGGGCGGAGGGTGGCGGCGGAAGGCGACAGACCTCACACCACCTCCGCCACCGAGCCGCCGGTCAGCCGGCGGAGCAGGTCGGGGGCGACGGCGAAGATGGAGGTGGGGGTGCCGGCGGCGGCATAGACCGTGTCGAACCGCAGCAGATCCTGGTCGAACAGCACGATGGGCGGCACCGTATGCCCGACCGGCGGCACGCCGCCGATGGGGAAGCCGGTGGCGGTGCGGACGAATTCGGCATCGGCCTTGGCGATGCGTTCCCCACCCAGCACATCCGCCAGCCGCTTCTGCACCGTCGCCTCATTCACCCGGTTGGCGCCGCTGGCCACCACCAGGACCGGACGGTTGCTGTCGCGGGTGCGGAAGATGATGGACTTGGCGATCTGTCCCACCTCGCACCCGATCACCGCCGCCGCCTCTGCCGCGGTACGGGTGGGCACGGCGTATTCGATGACATGGAGCGGGTGGCCCAGGTCGTTGAGCAGGTTCTGGATCCGCTGGGCGGAGGGGCTGAGGGCGCGCGCCATGGCCCGGTCCCTACCCCGCAAGCTCACGCGAGCGGTGCTGCGCCGCCAGCACGGCGCGACGCATCAGCGGCTCCAGCCCGTCCTCCGCCATAAGCACGTCCAGGGCCGCCTGGGTCGTCCCGTTCGGGCTGGTGACATTGCGGCGAAGCTGGTCCGCCGGCTCCGGCGACCGGTGCAGCAACTCACCCGATCCGGCGACGGTGGCACGCGCCAGCCGCAGGGCCAGATCCTCCGGCAGGCCGGCGGCCATGCCGGCCTTGGCCATCGCCTCCACCATCAGGAAGACATAGGCCGGGCCACTGCCGGACACGGCGGTGACCGCGTCGATCTGCCCCTCATCCGCTGTCCAAGCCACCTCCCCCGCCGCTTCCAGCAGCTTGTGGCAGAGGTTCTTCTGGCAGGTATCGGCGGCGGCGCTGGCCACGGCCACGCTGATCCCCCGGCCGATGGCGGCGGGGGTGTTGGGCATGGCGCGGACGACGGCCGCCCCCTCCCCCAGATGGCGCTGGAAATAGGCGATGGGCTTACCAGCGGCGACCGACAGGAATACCGCCATGTCCGCGAAGCGGCGGTAATCCGGTAGGGCCTGGTCCATCATCTGGGGCTTCACCGCCAGGACGACCGCCTGGGGCCGCAGGTCGGCAGGCAGGTCCGCGGCGGTGGCCAGCACCTCCACCCCGTCCGGCAGGGAAGCGGGCGTGGCATAGGGATCGACGACCACCATCCGGGATGCGACACGGGCCGCCTGCCATCCGGCCAGCATCGCCCCCCCCATCTTGCCGCATCCGACAAGCACCACTGTTGCGCCCATCACCCGACCTGAACTGTTGCGGAACCGAAATGACCGTCACCTGCCGGCCGGGCCCGTCATCCGGAAAGGGGGAGTGACGGGGTCAGGCCTCACCGACCGTATCCAGGATGGCGGCGGTCACAGCCTCCTGCGCCGTCTTGCCGCCCCAGATGACGAACTGGAAGGCAGGGTAGTAACGCTCGCATTCGGACAGCGCGATGTCCACCAGATCCTCCACCTGCTCCGAGCTGGCCCCGCGGGCGCCGCGCAGCAGAACGGTATGGCGGAACATGGGCGTGGACATGTCGGCGCAGATGTCGAAGTGGCCGAGCCACATCTTGTTGTTGATCTCCGCCAGCAGCTCGTTGATCTGCGGCCGGCGGTTCGGCTGCACCTTCATGTCGAACTGGCAGGAGAACTGCATGGCGCTGATCTCCGTCTGCCAGACGAAGAAAAGCCGGTAGTCGCACCAGCGTCCGCCGATCTCCACGATCATCTCGTCTTCGTTGGAGCGGTCGAAGGCCCATTCATTGGCGACGACCAGCTCTTCCACAAGGTCGAGCGGATTATGGGTGGCAGTGGTGGTCTCGACGGTCATGACCGTCATGGAAGCGCCCTCCTCTCGCACGCGGGACGGACGGATCCGCGACCCCGGCCACGAGTCGATGTATCGACATCTTGTAGGACCGGGACCGCAGGGCCACAAGGGAACGGTGCCAGAGGACCCTTCACCGAGGCAACGCTTTTCCCGTCCCGATTTATGACTGTTCGGGGAATCCCAGATTTGTGAAGGGTTTGGGCATTCCGGTGTACCGGCAGCCCCATCCCTCCCGCACCGTCACCCCTGCCCGGTTCCGTCCGGGCCGGCGGCGTTGGCGGGCGACTCCGCAGGCCCGCGGGCCAGCAGGGCGGCCACTTGGGCCTCCAGCCGGGCAACGCGGTCGGCCAGATCGCCCGCTGGCAAATCGCCCGCTGGCGCGGCCTTGGCGAGCTGTTCCTCCAACTCCTCCTGCCGGGCGCGGGCAGTGGCGGCCATGGCCTTCACCGCCTCGAACTCATCCCGGGACACCATGTCCATCTGCGACAGGATGCGCTCGAACTGCTGGCGGATCTGGCCGTCCACCTCATTGCGGATGCCGGAGAGGGCGCCCATGGCGCTGCCCGCCACCCGCGCGAGATCATCCAGCAGCTTGTTGTCGACCTGCATCGTTCTCTATCCCGGACCGAAGATGAGGAACAATATGGGCATCCGCCGCCCCCCTGTCCATTTCCGCACCGCCGGGGCGGCGGATCGGGCCCAAGGGGGCGGGCCTGCGACGGATGCATGACGCGCCGGGCCGGGGCCGGGCCTGTGCCTGCGGGACCCGTCCGCTTGCCCCCCAATGCCCCACCCCCCTATAAAGACAGCGGCGGGCGGATCGGAACCCGCGGCCAGATAGGGGTTCCCCCATGCTGATCGTCACCGGCGGGGCCGGGTTCATAGGGTCCAACCTGGTCGCCGGGCTGGAGGCCCTGGGTCTTGGCCCCATCGTCGTCTGCGACCGCCTGGGCCGCGAGGAGAAGTGGCGCAACATCGCCAAGCGCGCCCTGTGGGACATCATCCCGCCCGATTTCCTGTTCCCTTATCTGGACCGCCACGCGGGCGAAGTATCGGCCGTGTTCCACCTGGGCGCCATCTCCGCCACGACGGAGACGGACGGCGACGCCATCGTCGCGAACAACATCCGCCTGACCCTTGACCTGTGGGAGTGGTGCGCCCGGACGGAGACGCGGCTGATCTACGCCTCCTCCGCCGCCACCTATGGCGACGGGTCGGCCGGGTTCGATGACGATCCATCGGCCGACGCCCTGGCCGCCCTGCGCCCGCTAAACCTGTACGGCTGGTCTAAGCACATGGTGGACCGGCGCATCCTGGGCGCCGTCGCCGCCGGGGGGCGCCGACCGCCGCAGTGGGCGGGGCTGAAGTTCTTCAATGTCTATGGCCCGAATGAGCAGCACAAGGGCGACATGCGCAGCGTGATCGCCAAGCTGTGGCCCCAGGTCAGCACGGGGCAAAGCGCCCGGCTATTCGCCAGCGACCGGCCGGATTATGCGGACGGGGGCCAGCTGCGCGATTTCGTCTGGGTCGGCGACTGCGTGGACGTGATGATTTGGCTGTACCGGAATCCCGGGGTGGGCGGATTGTTCAACCTGGGTACCGGCACTGCCCGGAGCTGGAACGACCTGGCCACCGCCCTGTTCACCGCCGCCGGGCAGGAACCGCGGATCGAATACATCCCCCTGCCCGCCCATCTGGCCGGCAAGTACCAGTATTTCACCGAAGCGCGGATGGACCGGCTGCGCGCCGCCGGCTACGACCGCCCCTTCACCAGCCTGGAGGATGGGGTCGGCCGCTATGTGCGGGACCACCTGTTCCGGCCGGACCCGTACCGCTGACGCTGACACTCCCCCTGCCCTTCCCGCCGCATCGGACCCGACACCATGGCCCTTGAGTTCCCGAACATCGACCCGGTCGCGCTGGAGATCGGCCCCCTGGTGATCCGCTGGTACGCCCTGGCTTATCTGGCCGGGTTCGTTCTGGGCTGGTGGTATTGCCTGCGGCTGGCGGCGGCCAAGGCCCAGCGCCTGCCGGAGGCGCGGCCCACGGCCGACGATCTGGGCGATTTCCTGACCTGGGCCATCATCGCCGTGATCCTGGGCGGGCGCATCGGCTTCATCCTGTTCTACAACCTGGACCAATACCTGCGTAACCCGCTGGAGATGCTGGTGATCTGGCGCGGGGGGATGAGCTTCCACGGCGGCATGATGGGCGTCGTGGTGGCGATCCTGCTGTTCAGCCACCGGCGGGGCTTCAGCCCCTTCGCCCTGGGCGATCTGGTGGCCGCCTGTGCGCCCATCGGCCTGTTCCTGGGCCGTATCGCCAATTTCATCAATGGGGAGCTGTATGGCCGCCCGGCCCCGCCTGACCTGCCCTGGGCCATGGTCTTCCCCGGTGATCCGGAGGGACTGGCCCGGCACCCCAGCCAGCTGTACCAAGCGGGGCTGGAGGGGTTGCTGCTGTTCATCGTCCTGGCCTGGATCGCACGGCGCCCGGGCGTGCTGGAGCGGACGGGCACCCTGTCCGGCGCCTTCCTGATCGGCTACGGCCTCTGCCGCATCGCCGCGGAGTTCTTCCGCCAGCCGGATGTGCAGGTGGGCTATCTGGCCTTCGGCATCACCATGGGCCAGATCCTGTCCATCCCCATGATCCTGGCCGGAATCTGGCTGATCCAGCGGGCACCGTTCGGGGGGAAGGCACATCGCTGATGCCTGGGCCTTCCCGATTGGGCATGATCAGGGATGTTGGATTGATGCGGCCCCCCCCGGTTACCGGTGACGGTAGAGAGATGACAGAGCCCAAGGTTCCAGAGGCGGTGGAGGCCCCCTCTTCCCGCCCCACGTTCTTCGAACAGCGTCGCGGGCGTGGCGACAGTGAGGCTTTCCGTGCCCTGTTGACCCGGGCGGGGGGTGAACCGCCCAGGGAGGGAGACGAGGTTTTTGACTGACTTTGCAGCCGGTCTGGCCCACCTCCTCGCCCGCCGGATCCGCGCCAGCGGGCCTATGAGCATCGCCGAGTGGATGGCGGAATGCCTGGGCCATCCCCGGTACGGCTATTACATGACCCGCGATCCCCTTGGCGCCGGGGGTGATTTCACCACGGCACCGGAAATCAGCCAGATGTTCGGGGAACTGCTGGGCCTGTGGGCGGCGCAGACCTGGATGCAGATGGGCGGACCGGGGCAGCTGCACCTGGTGGAGCTTGGGCCCGGGCGCGGCACCCTGATGGCGGATGCGCTGCGGGCCACACGGCGGGTCCCGGGCTTCCACGCCGCCCTGTCGGTGCATCTGGTGGAGATGAGCCCGCCCCTGCGGGAACGCCAGCGGCAGAGCCTGCACGACCCGATGGGCAGCGGCATCCCGGTCGCCTGGCATGACCGGCTGGCCGATGTGCCGCCGGGGCCGATGATCCTTCTGGCCAATGAATTCATCGACGCCCTGCCGGTTCGCCAGTTCCAGCGGACGGAGCGGGGCTGGGTGGAGCGGATGGTCGGCCTGGACGGGGACGGCCGCTTCACCCTTGTGGCCGACCCGCGCACCGCCGCAGCCCTGATCCCCCCCGGTCTGCACCATGCTCCGCCCGGATCGGTGGTGGAGATCTGCCCCGCCGGGCAGGCCACTGCCCGGGAGCTGGGGGAGAGGATCACGGCGGCGGGGGGTGCCGCCCTGGTCATCGATTACGGCTATGCCGGCCCCGCCGTGGGGGACACGCTGCAGGCGTTGAAATCCCACGCCTTCGCCCCGGTGCTGGAACAGCCGGGGGAGGTGGACCTGACCGCGCATGTGGATTTCACCGCCCTGGCGGCGGCAGCCGCGGCCGGCGGGGCCAAGCCCTGGGGCCCGGTGGAACAGGGCCGGTTCCTGCTGGACCTGGGCCTGATCCACCGGGCGGAAGCCTTGAAGCGGCTTGCGGGGGCGGTGGGTCGCGGTGATATAGATGGGGCGGTGAACCGTTTGGCCGGTGACGACGCCATGGGCCGCCTGTTCAAGGTGCTTGCGATCACCGGCCCGGTCGCCCCGGCCCCGGCCGGATTCGAAGACTTGTAACGGGCGGGCCCGGAGTGGTGCGCGGCGACGGACGGTGGCAGGACCAGACGGCGGCAGCAACAGACGGCGGCAGGAACGGACAGACGTGATCACCCTTGGCGCCCTGAATGAGATCGCGAGCATCCGCCACGGATTCTTCACCCGGGAAGGCGGCGTCTCCGACGGGTTGTATTCCAGCCTGAACTGCGGTCTCGGCTCCGGCGATTCGCCCACCCGGGTGGCGGAGAATCGGCGCCGGGCCATGGGCCTGCTGGATCTCCCGGGCGACTCGCTGGTCACGGTCTACCAGGTCCACAGCCCCGAAGTGGCGGTGGTGGAACAGCCCTGGTCCCCGGGGGAGGCACCGAAGGCCGATGCCCTGGTCACCCGTGTGCCGGGAATCGCGCTGGGCATCCTGACCGCCGACTGTGCCCCCATCCTGTTCTGCGACCCCCGGGCGGAGGTGATCGGGGCGGCCCATGCGGGCTGGAAGGGCGCCTTCGGGGGCGTGGTGGAGAAGACGGTGGAGGCCATGGCGACCCTGGGGGCGGAGCCGTCGCGCATCGTCGCCGCCGTCGGCCCCCATATCGGCCACCGCAGCTATGAGGTGGGGCCGGAGTTCCGGCAGACCTTCCTGACCCAGGCGGAGGAGAATGATTTCCACTTCGTCCCCGCCCGGCGCCCGGGTCATTTCCTGTTCGATCTGGGCGGCTATGTGGAGCGACGCCTGGGCGATGCGGGGGTCGGCTTTATCCAGCGGGCACCCCACGACACCATGCGGGAGGAGGGCCGGTTCTTCAGCTACCGCCGCTCCACCCTGGCGCACGACCCCGATTACGGACGCGGACTCTCGGCCATTGCGCTGGCGGAATGATCTGGTGACGGGGCTGGGCCAGGGGCGACGTGGGTTGTCATGCACTACATCATCTTGTTCTTCCTTTTCCTGATCGTGCTGGGGATGCTGGCCACCTGCATGGTGTGACATGCAAGGCATACCTGCCCGAAACTGGGGGGCGGCAAGATTTACAGGCAATGAACACGTTGTTAAGGTGCGCCCGCTTTTGTGACGGTTCGGCGACGACCACGACCTGTGGCGGATTGCGCCGTTGACTCACGAGGGTACCCCTGCCCGGATGACCGGCGGGTCCATTCCAACCATCACGCGACGGGCGGCGATCCATGAAGCTCATTGCCGGGAACAGCAACCGGGCATTGGCCGAAGCCATTTCCGTGGTCCTGAAGACCCCCCTGACGAAGGCGAGCATCCGCCGCTTCTCCGACATGGAGGTCTTCGTCGAGATCCTGGAGAATGTGCGGGGCGAGGACGTCTTCGTCGTCCAGTCCACCAGCTATCCGGCCAATGACAACCTGATGGAACTGCTGGTGATGATCGACGCGCTGCGGCGCGGATCGGCCCGGCGCGTCACGGCGGTCATCCCCTATTACGGCTATGCCCGCCAGGACCGGAAGACCGGGCCCCGCACCCCGATCTCCGCCAAGCTGGTCGCGAACCTGATCACGGAAGCGGGCGCCAACCGCGTCCTGACCATGGATCTGCACGCGGGCCAGATCCAGGGCTTCTTCGACATCCCGACCGACAACCTGGTGGCCGCCCCGGTGTTCACCAAGGACATCAAGGAGCGCCTGGACTGCTCCAACCTGATGATCGTGTCGCCGGATGTGGGCGGCGTCGTCCGCGCCCGCGCCATCGCCAAGCGGCTGGACGCGGATCTGGCCATCATCGACAAGCGGCGCGAGCGGGCCGGCGTGTCGGAGGTGATGAACGTCATCGGTGACGTCCAGGGCCGGGACTGCATCCTGATCGACGACATCGTGGACAGTGCGGGCACCCTGTGCAACGCCGCCGTGGCGTTGAAGCAGCGCGGTGCTGTTTCCGTCCGCGCCTATGTCACCCATGGCGTGCTGTCCGGCGGGGCCGTCGCCCGTGTCGCCGACAGCCCGCTGGATGAGCTGGTGACCACCGACAGCATCCTGGCGACGGAGGCCGTGCGCGTCTCCCGCAACATCCGCCAGCTCTCCATCGCCCCGCTGATCGCCGACGCCATCGACCGCATCACCGGCGAGAAATCGGTCTCCAGCCTGTTCGACTGATACCAGGCGCCCTCCATCGTGACCGATCGAAGGCGGACGGGTTTCCCTAAGTCGCCGGGCGGCCACTCCCTGGCCTTGCGCGTTGCCGCACAGGCGGCGCTGCGGTCGCCGCCGTACCGACAGCCAGGATCACAGATGCTGCGATGGCGTAACGGGTGATGAGGATCCGCCCGCCTCCCCCGCGATACGGCGCAGGATGACCATGGCGTCGTTGGCGCGGTCGGCGGGAATGAACAGGTGGTCGTGATGGAAGGCGGCGACCGGGTTCACACCCATGCCGGCATGCGCCAGGGCGGGGATGATCGCGGCCAGGAAGCCAACCGCCGCCAGGGCGGAATGGATCTCCAGGGTGATCATACGGCAAGGGAAACTGCCGGGGATGCCCACCGCCTGCGCCGCGGCGGCCGTGAGGATCAGGCTTGTCCCCTCCTCCTCCCGGAAGGTCATCCGCGGGTCGGCGCCGGGCGGCACCGGCTGGCCCGGCGGCAGGGTGGCGAAGACATAGAGGTCGGGGTGCAGGCGCGGGGCCATCCCGGCCAGCAGGGTGCGCAGATCGCTTTCGCCCGTCATCCAGGCGTTCCTCCCTTACCCTGCCATCCGTTCATCGGCCCGGCCCCGGCCGGCAGACTGCTTCGGCGCCACGGGCAGGTGGACCGTGAAGGTGGAGCCCTTGCCCACCTCACTGTCGATGGCAAGGCGGCCGCGATGGCGGTTGACGATGTGCTTGACGATGGCGAGGCCAAGGCCCGTCCCCCCCATCTGGCGGGAGCGGGCGGCATCCACCCGATAGAAGCGTTCGGTCAGGCGGGGAAGATGGGTGCGGGGGATGCCGTCCCCCTGGTCGGCGACGGCGACACAGACGCTGCCCAGCCCCGATCCGGCAGACCCCGCCCCGGATTTGGGGGGGGAAAGGCTGAGTGCCACCGTCACCTCTGTCTGCTCCCGGCCATATTTCACGGCGTTGTCCATCAGGTTTTGCACGACCTGGGCCAACTGGTCCTCATCCCCCTGCACCCGCGGCAGGTCGGTTGTTCCTTCCACCCGGATGCGGATCTTGCGGGCGGCGGCCTTCAGCTCCAGCATCGCCGCCACCTTGCGCACGATCTCCCCCAGGTCGGCGGTGCCGGTGGGGGGCGTATGCTCATCCATCTCGATCCGGGAGAGGGAGAGGAGGTCGTTGATCAGGCGGGACATGCGGTTCGCCTGCTCATGCATGATGCCCAGGAAACGGTCATGGGCCTCCAGATCATCCTTCGCCGGTCCGCGCAGGGTCTCCACGAAGCCGATCAGGGTGGAGAGCGGGGTGCGCAGCTCATGGCTGGCATTGGCGACGAAATCCGCCCGCATCTGCTCCGACCGCTTCAGCAGGGTGATGTCATGCAGGGTCAGCAGCACGGTGCGCGCCCCCTCCCCCCCGGGCGGGGCGGAGGTGGGGGCGCCAGGAAGGGTGAAGGGCTTCACCCGTGCCTCCAACGTGCGTTCCACCGGCACCGGCAGCATGAATTCCACCGTGCGGGACCCGCCGCCGGCCAGCACGGCATCCACCGCCTCCAGCAGGGTGGGGTTGCGCAGGGACACGGCCAGGTCCCGGCCCACCATCTTCTCCCCGAAGATGCCGCGGGCGGCGGCATTGGCCCGCTGGACGCGACGGTCCTCCCCGACCAGCAGCAGGGGATCGTGCAGCGCTTCCATCACCGCCTCCCCGGCATCGATCCGGCGGTCCAGGGCGGCAGCGCGGGTCAGCCAGCGCTGATGGGCCCGGGCAGCGGCGCTGAGCACGGTCTGGGCCGACTCGGAATAGCTCAGTGGCGGGGTGACCGGCGCCTCCGCCTCTCCCACCTTGTCCATGTGGTCGGCCAGCAGGCGGGTATCCAGGAAGATCATCCGCAGCACCAGGAAGGTGACCGACGCGACGATGGTGAAGGCGGCCAGGGCAACGCCGGGGGAAACCGCCCGGTCGGCGACCAGCATGGCCAGCAACGCCCCGGTGGGTGCCAGCAGCAGCAGCCCGATCAGCACAAAGCGGATGGGCCGTATCTCCAGCATGCTCATCCCGGTCATCCCGGCCCCGCCTTCCCCGTCATCCCCGCCCGGTATCCCGGATCGCCCGCCCGTGTTTCTTCCGGGGTGTCACCGATCCGAGGGGGCGGAGATAACACCGGGAGCCGCCCCTTGCATCAGCGTCACCGAAACTTCATCGCACCTGCCAGGCCAGGGCGTCATGGGCGGCCAGTGCCGCCGTGGTCACCAGATCGTTCACCGTGGCCCCCATCTGGACGATCTGGACCGGCCGGTCCAAGCCGATCAGCAGCGGCCCGATCAGGGTGCCGTTGCCCATCTTCTGCAACAGCTTGGCCCCGATATTGGCGGCATGCAGGGCCGGCATGACCAGTACATTGGCCGGGCCCGACAGGGCGCAGAAGGGATAAAGCCGCTGCATCAGCCCGTAATCCAGGGCCACATCGGCCGACATCTCCCCGTCGAATTCGAAATCCACGTTGCGGGTGCGCAGCAGGGCGACGGAGTCGCGCACATGCTGGGCCCGGTCGCGCATGGGCTGCCCGAAATTGGAGAAGGACAGGAAGGCCACCCGCGGTTCATGCCCCATCTGCCGGGCCATGCGGGCGGACTGGATGGCGATGTCGCAGAGTTGCTCGGCCGTCGGCCGCTCATTCACGGTGGTGTCGGCGATGAAGACGGTGCGGGCCCGGCTGGCCAGCACGGTCAGGCCGAAGACCAGATGGTCCGGCTGGGGATCGATCACCCGGCCCACATCCTCGAAGCTGACGGCGAAGCTGCGGGTCAGGCCGGTGACCATGGCATCGGCATCGCCCGTGGCCACCATGCAGGCTGCGAACACGTTGCGGTTCTGGTTGACCAGGCGCTGGCAGTCCCGGTGCAGCATGCCCTTGCGCTGGAGCCGGCCGTACAGGAATTCCGTATACCGCTCATTATGCTGGGAGATGCGGGCGTTGTGGATCTCCAGGGGGTCCACTTGGCCCAGGCCCAAGGCTACGATCTGGTCGCGCACCACCTCCTCCCGCCCGATCAGGACGGGGGTGCCGAAACCGGCGCTGCGGAAGGCGATGGCCGCACGGATCGCCCGCTCCTCCTCCCCCTCGGCAAAGACGACGCGTTTGGGCGCCGCCTTCACCTTCTCGAAGATCAGCTGCAGGCTGTCGCTGGTCGGGTCCAGGCGCAGGCGCAGGGACTGCTGATACCCCTCCATGTCCACGATCGGGCGGCGGGCCACGCCGGTTTCCATGGCCGCCTGGGCCACAGCGGCCGGGATTTTCACGATCAGGCGGGGGTCGAAGGGAACGGGGATGATGTACTCCGGCCCGTAGCGCAGGCGGCGCCCGGCATAGGCGGCATCCACCTCATCCGGCACATCCTCCCGCGCCAGATCGGCCAGCGCCCTGGCGGCGGCGATCTTCATCTCCTCATTGATGGTGCTGGCCCGCACGTCCAACGCCCCGCGGAAGATGTAGGGGAAACCCAGGACGTTGTTCACCTGGTTGGGATAGTCGGACCGGCCGGTGGCGACGATCGCGTCCTTGCGGACACTGCGCACCTGTTCGGGCGTGATCTCCGGATCGGGGTTGGCCATGGCGAAGATGATCGGGCTGTCCGCCATGGATTTCACCATGGCCGGGGTCACAGCCCCCTTCACCGACAGGCCCATGAACACATCCGCCCCGGCCATCGCCTCTTCCAGGGTGCGGGCGTCGGTGATCACGGCATGGGCGGATTTCCACTGGTTCATGCCGCTGGTGCGGCCCTGGAAGACGACACCCTTGGTATCGCACAGGGTGACGTTGCCGTGGGGCATGCCCATGGCCTTGATCAGCTCCACACAGGCGATGGCGGCGGCCCCGGCGCCGTTCACCACCATCTTCGTGTCCTCCATCCGCCGCCCGGTCAGCTCCAGCGCGTTGATCAGGCCGGCGGCGGCGATGATGGCGGTGCCGTGCTGATCGTCATGGAAGACGGGGATGTCCATCAGTTCGCGCAGGCGCTGCTCGATAATGAAGCAGTCCGGCGCCTTGATATCCTCCAGGTTGATGCCGCCGAAGCTGGGGGAGAGGTAGCGCACGCAGTTGATGAATTCGTCCACGTCGCGGGTGTCGACGCACAGATCGATCCCGTCCACATCGGCGAATCGCTTGAACAGGACGGCCTTGCCCTCCATCACCGGCTTGGAAGCGAGCGCCCCCAGATCTCCCAGGCCCAGCACGGCCGTGCCGTTGGAGACGACGGCCACCAGATTGCCCTTGGCCGTATAGTCATAGACGGTGGACGGGTCCTCATGGATGCGCAGGCAGGGCACCGCCACACCGGGGGAATAGGCCAGCGACAGGTCCCGCTGGGTGGTCAGCGCCTTGGTCGGCGTCACCTCCAGCTTGCCGGGGCGCCCGCTGCTGTGCAGCCACAGGGCTTCTTCCTCGGTAACCTTGGTGGTGCTGTCGGCCATGCTCTCCCTCCCCGTTGCCGCGCCCTGGTGGTCGCGCCTTGGCGGTATGGTACAGAGCGACGGGGGCGGTCGCCAGAGGGGCGATGCCGATCCGGTGATGCCAGAGGGGCGGACCGGTGCGGCGGGCGGAAGCGGGAGCGGACGGTGTATCCGTCCTACCAGCTGTTGCAGACGGGGTCGGAACCTGCGACACTGCCGCAGGTCGGGAATCAGCGGGCAGGGAGCACCCCCATGGGCGAGCCGGACAGCATCTTCGACATGGTCGACGAAGCCCGCAAGGCGGAGGCAATCGCGGAGGCGGAGGCCGCCTATGCCCGCGGTGAGTATGTGGAGCATGCGGTCGCCGTCACCTGGATGGAGGGGATGATCGCCGCCCTTCATGCGGGCCGCCCCCTGCCCCCGGTGCCGGGCGGCACACCGTCATGAAGCGGGTGATCTGGACGAAGCCGGCCCTGCGGGATCTGGCGGGTCACGTGGAATACATCGCCCCCTTCAATCCCCAGGCGGCGGCCGATCTGGTGGAACGGATCATGCGGGCGGGCAGCGGGCTGGCCCTGTTCCCCAACCGGGGCCGCGCGGTCTATGGCGGGTTTCGGGAACTGGCCTCCCTCCGCCCCTATATCATCGTCTACAAGGTGGAACTGGACGTAATCCGCATCCTGCGTGTCTGGCACGGCGCCCAGGACCGGACCGATGGCATGGCGGAGGAGCAGGCGGAGCTGACGGCCTGATCCCCCTTCTGCCTTACATTCCCACAGCCTCCCCCCCGCTTCCCCGACCCGGGCGGCCGCCATCGGTCCACATCGGTCCCCATTTGCCCCCGCCGGCCCCGGTGCGCTGCGCCCGCCAGCCGCACTGGCGCGCGGGGCGGGATCGCGATAGAACGGACGATCGTAAATCGAATGACCGTCCGATGCCATTCGGCCCCCGCCCCGGGGCCCCGGCTGTCAGGCGCGGTCCCGCACCATCCCAGGGAGAGATTGCCCCATGCCCATGCCCAGCCTGTTCCAGGGCCGCCTGCGCCTGCCGATCATCGGCTCGCCCATGTTCATCTGCTCCTACCCCGAGCTGGTGACTGCCCAGTGCAAGGCCGGCATCGTCGGCACCTTCCCCTCGCTGAACGCGCGGCCGTTGGAGGTGCTGGACCAATGGCTGGGCACGATGGCGGATGAACTTGCGTCTTATGCCGCCGCCCATCCGGGCACCCCGGTCGCCCCCTTCGGCGTGAACCTGATCGTCCACAAGTCCAACACCCGCCTGGCGGAGGATGTGGCCCTGGTGGCAAACCACCGTGTGCCCTTGATCATCACCTCTGTCGGGGCGCCGACGGAGATCGTGCCCGCGATCCACAGCTATGGCGGGCTGGTCTTCCACGACGTCACCAATGTGAAGCATGCGAAGAAGGCGATCGAGGCCGGGGTGGACGGGCTGATCCTGGTCTGCGCCGGGGCCGGCGGCCATGCGGGCACCCTGTCGCCCTTCGCCCTTCTGCCGGAGGTGCGGGAGTTCTTCGACGGCCCCATCGTCCTGGCGGGGTCCATGTCCTCCGGCCGGGCCGTGCGCGCGGCGGAAGCGCTGGGGGCCGACCTGGCCTATATGGGCACCCGCTTCATCGCCACGAAGGAAGCGAACGCCGTCGACCGCTATAAGCAGATGATCGTCGAAGGCTCCGCCGCCGACATCGTCTACACACCGGTGTTCAGTGGCGTGCCGGGCAATTACCTGGCCCATAGCGTCGCCGCGAACGGCATCGATCCCGCCGACATCGCCGTCTCCCCCTCCGGCGGCAAGCCCAATGTGGCGGAATGGGGCACGGGCAAGAAGGCCTGGAAGGACATCTGGTCCGCGGGCCAGGGCATCGGCACCATCCATGATGTGCCGACCGTGGCCGAACTGGTCGACCGGCTCGTGGCCGAATACCGGGAGGCCGCGGCCACGCCGAGCTTTGGATGAGACGCAGAAATGCAGCCAAATCCAGCACTTGCGCCACGCGCAGGGCTGGGCCGCCTTGTGTTGGTAGGCACACCGTCGTATGAATGACGATCGGGGTGGTCGACGGTCGCGGCCACCCCAATTTGTTTATCCCCTTGTCCACCGGTTTCTGACTGCCGATGCCCCCGAGTTCCACCGATCCTGTCGCTACCCAATCTGACCTGCCAAAGCAGCTCGGCCAGCACGCGCTGTTCCTGAAGGGGCGGGGCGGCAAACGGCTGGAGTTGCGCCTGGCCGACCTGACCCGGCTGCGTCTGCGGGGGTTCGACCTGTCGCAGGCGCGGATGCTGGCCAGCAACTTCACCTCCTGCGATCTGGAGGGTGTGGGCTTCCGCGAAGCGGATCTGGAGAACAGCGTCTTCCTGGCGGCCAACCTGAAGCATTGCGACTTCAGTCGCGCCAACCTGCGCGGCGCCCGGTTCTTCAAGTCGGACATGCAGTCGGCGAAGCTGGACGGCAGCGACATGCGGGTGGGAACCCTGGTCATGAAGGGGGATGGGAAGGACGGCGATCTGTCATCCTTCGGCGCCGCCACCGACCTTTCCTTCTGCAATATGGAGGGCGCATCGCTGGAAGGGGCGGTGATGCGCAAGTGCAAGATGACCGGCGTCAACCTGCGCGGCGCCGATCTGACCCGCGTGGATCTTCAGGAAGCCGACATGAAGGGCGTGATCCTTCTGGGGGCCAACCTGAACGGGGCGAATTTCCACCTGACCGATATCAGCGACGCCGTCTTTTCCGTGGACGAGCAGACCCGCCGGGTCTTCCGCGGCAACCCGGCGTTCGAGGAGCATCTGCGCGGGCTGCAGGTCATCGAACAGATCCTGGCGGAACATGCCGCCTGGGTTGACAGCGGAGGCAGAACCGGTACCCGGGCCGATTTCACCGGCCAGTCCCTCCGCGGTGTGGATTTCCGCGGCAGGGAGCTGTCGGCCGTGTCCTTCCGCGGGGCGGAACTGACGGGGGCGACCCTGACCCATGCGAAACTGGTCGCGGCGGATTTCCAGGATGCCCGCATCAGCTATTGCGATTTGTCGGGCACGGACCTGCGCGGGGCGAATTTCAGCGGGACGAAGCTGATGCATACCAGCCTGGAGGCGGCGGATATCCAGCCCCTGAGCCTGCGCAACGGCGGCACCCTGCCCGCCCGGTTCCAGAAGGCGGCGCTGGAATGGTGCGATCTGAGCAGTGCCCAGGTCCAGCCGGCCACGCTGGCCGGCGCCACCATCGCCAAATGCACCCTGCCGGGCGGCACACCGACCGTTCAGTGAACATTAACCTTCCGGAACGATCCTTGACCTGTCGGGCCTATCCCAGCCGGGAATGCCCGAGGGGGAGCCCGAGGGGGACGTTCCGATGGATTATGCGGTGTGGCTGTTCGTTCTGGGCTATCTGATGATCGCACTGGGGGAGCTGATCCCTACAGGCTTCCGGTCGTCCCACAGTGATTTGCGGGCGCATCTGGCGGTCTGCGGGGTGGCCCTTGCCTATGCCCTGCTCTGGCCCCTGCGCTACTGGCGGGAAGCCCGCAACGGGTAGGGTCGGCGGGCACCGGCCAGCAGGTCCCGCAGTTCCCCCGCCAGGGGATGGCGGGTGGCGACCAGGGCCCAGACCCAGCCGATGGCGGACAGCCCGCCACCCAGGGCCAGATCCGGCAGGGCCCCCAGGCGGGACTCCGCGTCCAGCAATGCCACCGCCAGGGGTCCCGCCGCCGCCGCCGCGGTGATGGCGACACTGGACAGGGTAGCACCGGCCAGGACACGCAGGCGGACCCCTGTCGCCGCACGCAGCGCCCCCAGGATCAGGGCAGCCTGGACCAGGGCGACGGCGGCCAAGCCCAGGGCCACAGCCTCGATCCCGATGGCGGCAAGCACGACGGTGACGGCCACCCGCAGCGCCTGGGACACGGTCTGGATACGGAAGACCCGGCCTGCGCGGCCAAGGGCCACCAGCACCTCCCCCTGGATGACACAGAAGGGCATGACCATCCCGACCAGGGCGAGGATGCGCACCACCGGCACCGCCGCCCCCCACTGGCCCCCGAACAGCAGCATCACGACCTGGGGCGCCAGCAGGGCCGTGACGGCGAAGAACGGCCAGGCGATGGCGGCGACCAGGGCCGTGGCCCGGACCAACGGCCCGGCCGTATCCACACCGTCCCGATGGGCGCGGGCGAAGGCGGGCAGGACCACCGGTTTCACCGCATCCACGAAACAGCGCTGGAACAGGGTGACCGCCGTCAGGCCGCGGTTGAACAGCCCCGCCGCATCCATGCCCTGCATCCGCCCGATGGCGAGCTGGGGCGCCAGGTTCCCCATCTCCTGCATCAGGTGCGCAGCGCTGAGGGACAGGCCCGGCCCGACCACCCGGCGCCAGCCGCGGATCGCCGGCCGGGCCCAACTCTCGCGATCGCGCAGCAAGGCACAGACAAGGGTGACCATCCCCTGCTCCACCACCGCGGCCCAGGCCAGGGACATGGCACCATGGCCGCGGGTGGCCAGCCAGATGGCTGTCGCCACCTGTACCACCGTACCCGCGACCCCGATGACCAGGACCGCCCCGAACCGCATGTCCCGCTGCATCCGGGCGATGGCGGGGGTGTTCAGCGGCACGGTCAGCAGGACCAGCCCGTACACGGCCAGGACGGCGGCAAGGCCGGGTTCCCGGAAGAAGCCGGCCAAGGGTGCCGCCAGTACCTGGACAAGGGCGAAGGCGGCCAGGCTGGACAGCACAATGACCCCGGTCGCCGCCCGGTAGCGCCCCGGGGTCAGCCGCCGTTCCTGTACGATGTGCTGATGCACCCCGAAATTGGCGATGGTGTTCGCCGCCAGGATCAGGGCGGCGGCGATGAAGAACATCCCCATCTCCCCCGGGGTCAGCAGCCGTGCCAGCACAATGGTGGACCCCAGGCTCAGCGCCAGGGTCAGGTACCGCTGAGCCAGGGAAAGCAACAGGGAACGGCGGACGGCCATGATGCGGTGGCTTTCGGTATTGCCCCGGTCCGGCCGGATGGCCCGGCCGGTCTGGCCCCGGAACAGGACCCGGTGGCTGGGCCGACCCCGCGGCCCGCCCCTCATGCCTGAACGGCACGGCCGGGGTGCTGGTTGCACCGATCGGTGGGATGACAACCCTGTCGGCGGGTGTGCCCCGCCGGGCGGGCGTGCCCTGCCGGAAGGCGGCTTGACAAGGTCTGCCGGATCACCCGGCCCGACGGCCTATCCGTTCGGATGAGAGCCGGCGGGCCCGCGCCCCGGATTCGTTGCAGCAAAAGCACACCCCCGCCAAGGAGGGCCGCCGGGGAGTGCTGTTCATAAAACTGCAATAAAACGACAAAAAGAGCGTCATCCAGCGATGTTACGCCCACCGGGCGACACTGACGGCCGGCCAACCCGGGTGGGGAGACCATCTGGACTGCCCGCTTTGCCGGTTCGGCTGACCCAAAAGAGATACTGGAGCTCTCCACCATGACGTTGAAGACCATCCTGCTTGCCGGCAGCGTGATCGGCACCGCGGCGCTCGCCGCCGGCCCCGCCGCCGCCCAGGCTTCCCAGGCCCAGATCGACGCCCTCAACAAGCAGATCCAGTCCCTGCAGGAGCAGGTGAAGACCCTCGGCGATACCCTGAACAAGGAGATCAAGAAGGTCGACGAGAAGGTCACGAAGCTCCCGACGGTGAGCGTCGACGGTGGCCGCATGCGCATCCGCTCCGCCGACCGCGCCAATGACATGGCGATCCGCGCCCGTCTGCACTTCGACTACGGTCACTGGTTCCCCGGCGACAACAACACCAACGACTATTCCGACGGCTTCCAGGTCCGTCGCGCCTTCCTGGGCGTGAGCGGCACCGTGATGACCGACTGGGGCTATGAGTTCACGGCCAATTTCGCCGGCAACCGCGGCGGTTCCAGCCAGATCCAGGCGGCCAACATCACCTATCGCGGCATCAAGGACACCGTCCTGATCGCGGGTGTCAGCCAGCCGAAGTTCACCCTGGATGACAGCACCTCCTCCAACGACATTCCGTTCATGGAGCGTGCAAGCGTCAACAACATCCTGGTCGGCATCGGCGGTTCCGACGGCCGTACCATGGTGGGCTTCACCACCACCCAGGCGAGCGGCAAGCTGTTCATCGCCGGCTACCTGACCGGTGAGCTGACCGGCAGCACCGGCAACATCGACGACCAGCAGAACCTGCTGGGCCGCGTCGCCTACAAGGCGTTCGAGGACAACAACGGCGCGCTGGGCATCGGCTTCTCCGGTGCCTACCGCTACCAGATGCCGACGACCGCTGGAGCGAACACCGCCCGGGTTTACCGCTTCGACGACCGTCCGGAGATCCGCATCGGTGGCGACACGCCCCGCCTGACCCGGTCGGAGGAAATCACCTTCGTCGACAGCGTCCACGCCTATGGCGTCGACGTCGCCGGTCACTACCGGAACTTCTGGGCCGCGGCCGAGTACGCGACCTTCGGTGCCAGCACCGATATCCGTTCCCAGTACGACGATCCGGAGTTCAGCAGCTGGTACGCTTCGGCCGGCTGGATCATCACCGGTGAGCGTCGCCGCTACACCCTGGGTGAGTTCGCGGGCGTCCGTCCGTCCTGGCCGCTGGGCCAGAAGGGCTACGGCGCCTGGGAACTGGCGGTCCGCTACTCCGAGAGCGACCTGCTGGATGAAGGTGCCCGCCGCTCCGGTACGCTGGCCACCACCAGCCTGGCCGGTGAGCAGACCGTCTGGACCCTGGGCGTGAACTGGTACGTGAACAGCGCCGTCCGCGTGATGTGGAACTACATCATCGCCGAGAACGACCGCCCGGGCACCCGCCCGGACCTGGAGACGGACGCTCTGGCCATGCGCGTGCAGTTCCAGTTCTGATCCGGTTCAGGGAAGGGCCCCCACGGGCCCTTCCCCCACCGTTCGAAAGCCCCCGCCGGTTCGCCGGCGGGGGTTTTTCATTCCGGACGGGCAATGATTGCTTATGTTGGCTGCGGTGCCAAACGTAGGTCAGTGCGAGCAAAGCGAGGGCTGACATGGTTCGGGCTCGGTCCGCGAAGGCCCGTCACCCCTCGGACCTCCGATCCCCGCCGTGACCGACGGATTGCCGTAGGTCGGAAGAAGTGCCGCGCATTGCGACACCGCGCCAATCCCCGCACCCCGGTGCGGATGCGTCAGATCCGCCGGGCGGCGGCGACCGCCAGTTCCGATCCGGTTTCCACGATCCGGCCCCAGATCCGGGCGATGGCGCCGGCGACACCGGTCAGGTGGGCTGCCGACGCCGCTTCGTCCCGGTGGTGCACCTCATCCGCCTGGAGGCGGATCAGCAGATCCGCCAGGGCGGGATCGGCGGCGCGGGCGCGGGCGATCTGGTCGGCATAATGCCGGTCCACGAAGGTTTCCACCGCTGCCACCGTGGCATAGGCCATGGCCGGGCCGACCAAGGCCGGCAACGCCCCGGTGACCCACCCGGCCACCCGCCAGATCGGAATCAGGCGGGAACGGGCAGCGGGCGGCACCAGTTCCTCCATCCGGGCCAGATGCTCCGACTCGGTCGCCAGGTGCCGCTCGGCGAAGGCGCGCAAGCCGGCATCCCGGCTGACCGCCAGCATGCCCCGATAGATCCACACGGCCCCTGTCTCCCCCGCATGATCGGTGCGGAGATCGGCCATGACGGCCTCCGGCAGGGGGGAACGGATGGCGGGGGCGGGCGCTGCGGCGCGGATCTGCGTCATGCCCAACAAGATGACGCGGGCACGCCCTTGGTAAAGGGGTGCGACTGAAAGGCCCCAGCCGCGGGGCCGGCAAAAAACTCCTCTCCCTTTGAGGGAGAGGGAGGGGCCCGCGCCGGAGCGACAGCGCAGGCGTGGGAGGGTGAGGGGGCCGGCAGCACAGGCCCTTACCCGGCGTCGGGAAACACCTGCCTGGACGTACCCCTCACCCTCCCATGCTGCGCATGGGCCCTTCCCTCTCCCTCAAGGGGAGAGGGGTTGCACTTTCCCACCACCTGAGATGCTAAGCCCTGCCGTGCTCAGTCGCGCAGGCCCAGCACAGGAAGATGGTCGTCCAGATAGATGCGGAACCAGGCGGTGTAGGAGTCGGGGTGGCGGCGGACGTCGGCCAGCAGGGCGCTGGGGGACAGCCAGACCACATCCTCCACCTCCTCCGGGTTCGGTTGGACCGGGCCGGCATGGCGTGCGCCGTAGACGCTCACCACCTCGTTCTCCGTCAGGCCGTTGGCGAAGGAGGCGCCGTAGCAGATGCGGCCCAGATAGGTCAGGTCGCAGCGGATGCCCATCTCCTCCTCCAGGCGGCGGGCGGCGGCAGCGGCCGTTCCCTCCCCCGGGCGGGGATGGCCGCAGCAGCTGTTGGACCAAAGCCCGCCCGAATGGTACTTGCCCGAGGCCCGGCGCTGGAGCAGCACCCGCCCCTCCCCGTCCCGCACCAGGACGGAAAAGGCGCGATGGCGCAGGCCCTGGCGATGGGCCAGCAGCTTGGGCGCCGTGCCCGTCTCCCGATCATCGCCATCCACCAGCACGACCCGTTCGGCCCGGTCGTCCTGGATGACGAAGGCCGTAGGCCCGGATTCCGCCCCCATCATCGCCCCGGTCATCGGCCGGAAGGCCCCTGTCTCCCGCATCCTCGGGCTCCCCTGATCGTGGATACCGTCCCAAAACCCAGTGCCCCAAAACCCAGTTCCCCAAAACCCAGTGCCCCATAACCTAGTGCCGGGCCGCGCATGACCA
This sequence comes from Pseudomonadota bacterium, assembly GCA_046045995.1. GTDB lineage: Bacteria > Pseudomonadota > Alphaproteobacteria > Azospirillales > Azospirillaceae > Indioceanicola. Next base: position 32,167 of record JBJOKR010000004.1, read on the forward strand.
ACGCGGTCACCCCATTTCGCAGGCAGGCCCGACCTTTCCCCTTGCAAACGCTTCGCTGGCCCGGTCCGCTCCATCTCCCCCGCTGAAGAAAGGGCTGTACGAACCGGCGCCAGGACTGTAAATTTAAATTGACACTTTGGACTGTCAAGCGAAGATGAGGCCATGGAATACCCAAAGCTCTCTTCGGTCGTGGAATTGCTGAAGCCGATCACCTGGTTCCCGCCCATGTGGGCGTTCGGATGCGGGGTGGTCTCCTCCGGTGCGTCCTTCGACGGACGGTGGCCCTTCGTGGTCGCTGGCATCCTGCTTGCCGGGCCCCTGGTCTGCGCGACCAGTCAGGCCGTGAACGACTGGTACGACCGGGAGGTCGATGCCATCAACGAACCCCATCGCCCCATCCCGTCGGGCCGCATCCCCGGCCGCTGGGGTCTTTGGATCGCCATCCTGTGGACGATCCTGTCCCTGTTCGCCGCGGCGACCCTGGGTACCTGGGTTTTCGCCGCCGCGGTGGTGGGGCTCGTGCTGGCCTGGGCCTACAGCGCCCCGCCCCTGCGGCTGAAGAAGAACGGCTGGTGGGGCAACAGCGCCGTCGCCGCCTGTTATGAGGGGCTGCCCTGGTTCACCGGTGCGGCCGTCATGGCCGCCGCTCTGCCGGACAGCAAGGTGCTGATCCTGGCCGCCCTGTACAGCCTGGGCGCCCACGGGATCATGACCCTGAACGATTTCAAATCGATCGAGGGCGACCGGAAGATCGGTATCGCCAGCCTGCCAGCCCAACTGGGGCCGGAACGGGCGGCGAAGCTGGCGTGCATCGTCATGGCCCTGCCCCAGGCGGCGGTGATCGCGTGGCTGTGGGTCTGGGGCCTGCCCGTGTTCGCCGGGGTGATCGCCGGGTCCCTGGCGCTGCAGGTCTTGTGCATGGCCCGGCTGCTGCGCGATCCCCGCGCCCTGGCCCCCTGGTACAACGGCACCGGGGTCAGCCTGTATGTCCTGGGCATGCTGGTCAGCGCCTACGCGCTGGGCCATGCCCTTCCCGCCCTCTCTGCCCTTCCCGCCCTCTCTGCCGCCGGGGTGACGCCATGACCATGCTGCCGCCCCTGGGCTGGCTGGGGATCTTCCGCCTGGGTCTGGTGCAGACCGCCCTGGGCGCCATTGTCGTCCTTACGACATCCACCCTGAACCGGGTGATGGTGGTGGAACTGGCCCTGCCCGCCATGCTGCCGGGGGCGCTGGTGGGGCTGCATTACGCGATCCAGGTGACACGGCCGCGCATGGGCCACGGCTCCGACCAGGGCGGGCGGCGCACGCCCTGGATCCTGGGCGGCATGGCCATGCTGGCCGCGGGCGGCACCGGGGCGGCGCTGGCCACCGCCTGGATGGCGACGAACCTGACCGCCGGCGTTGCGCTGGCGGTGCTGTCCTTCCTGGCCATCGGGGCGGGGGTGGGTGCGTCCGGTACCTCCCTGTTGGTGCTGATGGCCAAGCGGGTCCACCCGCACCGCCGTGCCGCCGCCGCCACCGTCGCGTGGGTGATGATGATCCTGGGCTTCATCGTCACCGCCGGCACGGTGGGCACCTTGCTGGACCCGTTCACCACCGGCCGTCTGGTGATGCTGACCGCCATCGTGTCCGCCTTGGCGCTGACCGTCACCACCCTGGCCGTCTGGGGGCTGGAGGGTCGGGAGGGGGCGCATTCCATGCCCGCCGCGGCGGCGGGCCCGGGGGATCGCATCGGTGACCGCGCTGCCGAGCGCACGGCCTTCCGGGAGGCGCTGCACCAGGTCTGGGCGGAGCCCCAGGCCCGCGGCTTCGCCATTTTCGTCTTCGTCTCCATGCTGGCCTACAGCGCCCAGGACCTGATCCTGGAACCCTATGCCGGGGCCGTCTTCGGCATGACGCCGGGGGAAAGCACGAAGCTGGCCGGGGTACAGCACGGCGGTGTGCTGCTGGGCATGATCCTGGTCGGCATCATCAACAGCCTGGCCAAGGACCGGGGGGCGGGCTCGCTTCGCGCCTGGACCGTGGGCGGCTGCCTCGCTTCCGCCGTCACGCTCTGCTTGGTCGGCATGGGCGGGCTGATGGGGGCGGACTGGCCGCTGCGGGAGACGGTGTTCCTGCTGGGTGTCTCCAACGGAGCCTATGCCGTCGCGGCCATCGGCTCGATGATGGAGCGGGTGACGGCCGGCCGCGACCGGCGGGAGGGGGTGCGCATGGGCCTGTGGGGGGCGGCCCAGGCCGTCGCCTTCGGCCTGGGCGGGTTCCTGGGCACGGTCGCGGCGGACGGGGCGCGGGCCATGATGGCCGATCCGGCCCAGGCCTATGCCGGGGTCTTCGCGGCGGAGGCGGTGCTGTTCCTGGCCGCCGCCGCCCTGGCCCTGCGGCTGGACATGCGGCGCCAGCCGTCCCCGGCGGAAGTGGGGGCGCGGCCCCTGCCGCTGGGGTCGGCGACGGCGGCGGAATAGCCGGGCGACAAGCCCCACGATCGGGCGGATCAACGGACGGAACGCGGGAGGGACCGATGGATCAGGACCAGGGGAACGTCGCAGCGCCCGGCATTGCTGCGTCGGGCATGGCAGCGCCTGTCACCGACGGCTCCGTCTATGACGCCGTCATCGTTGGCGGCGGGCCCGCCGGGGCCACGGCGGCCGATGATCTGGCCCGGGCGGGGCGGCGTGTCGCCCTGCTGGACAAGGCGGGTCGGATCAAGCCTTGCGGCGGGGCCATCCCCCCCCGGGCCATCCGCGATTTCGCCATCCCGGATGAGCAGTTGGTGGCCAAGATCACCTCTGCCCGCATGATCGCCCCCAGCCGGGCGGCGGTGGACATGCCGGTGGGGGAAGGCTTCGTCGGCATGGTGGACCGGGAGCATTTCGACGAATGGCTGCGGGTCCGCGCCGGGTCCCATGGGGCGGTGCGCCTGACCGGCGGCTTCGACCGGATCGAGCGGCCGCCCGGGTCCGGGCGGGGCGGTCCCACGATCGTCGTCTACCAGGACAAGGAAACCGGGGCGGAGCGCCGCATCGCCACCCGCATGGTGATCGGGGCGGATGGGGCCAATTCCGCCGTCGCGAAGCAGGAACTGCCGGGCCAGAACGTCCCCTTCGTCTTCGCCTATCATGAGATCCTGCGCACGCCCGCCGATGCGGGTCCGGGCCGGGTGGTCGATCCGCTGCGCTGCGACGTGTTCTACCAGGGGCGCTACAGCCCGGATTTCTATTCCTGGGTCTTCCCCCACGGGGACCAGATCAGCATCGGCACCGGCAGTATGCGCAAGGGCTTCTCGCTGCGCGGGTCCATCGCCGCCCTGCGCGACGAACTGGGGCTGGCCGGCTGTGTCACCCTCCGGCGGGAGGGGGCACCCATCCCCCTGCATCCCCTGAAACGCTGGGACAACGGCCGCGACGTGGTGCTTGCCGGCGATGCGGCGGGCGTCGTCGCCCCCGCATCGGGAGAGGGCATCTATTACGCCATGGCCGGCGGCCGCCTGGCGGCGGAGGCGGTGGAGGCTGCCCTTGCCACCGGCGATGCCAGGGCGCTGGCGACGGCGCGCAAGCGGTTCATGAAAGCCCATGGCCGGGTCTTCTTCATCCTGGGGATCATGCAGCGCTTCTGGTACGCCAGCGACAAGCGTCGGGAGAGCTTCGTCGCCATCTGCAAGGACAAGGATGTCCAACGCCTGACCTGGGAAGCCTACATGAACAAGGAACTGGTGCGCCGCGACCCGATGGCACATCTGCGCATCTTCCTGAAGGACATGGCCCATCTCCTGGGCCTGGCCAAGCCCGACACGGCCGCCCGCCCGGCCCGGCCGGATGCGGCCTGAACACCCCAGGCGAAGGAAAGCCACCATGCCCGACGCCCTGATGCCCCAAGCCGTATTGCCCGAGACTGCGGCGATGCCCGCCACACCCGCCATGCCCGCCCCCGGCCGGCGCCCGCCCTTCCCCTTCGCCGCGATCGTCGGGCAGGAGGAGATGAAGCTGGCCCTGCTGATCGCCGCGGTGGACCAGGGGGTGGGCGGGGTCATGATCTTCGGCGACCGGGGTACGGGCAAATCCACCGCCATCCGTGCCCTGGCCGCCCTGCTGCCGCCCATGCAGGCGGTGGTCGGCTGCCGCTACGGCTGTGATCCAACCGCCCCCGGCGGGGGCTGCGACGACTGCCGGGAGCGGGAGGCGCGGGGTCACGTGGCCCAGGTCCATACCATCCCCGTGCCGGTCGTGGATCTGCCCCTGGGTGCCACGGAGGACCGGGTGGTGGGGGCGCTGGATCTGGAACGTGCGCTCACCCGGGGGGAGAAGGCGTTCGAGCCGGGGTTGCTGGCCCGGGCCCATCGCGGATTCCTGTATATCGATGAGGTCAACCTGCTGGAGGACCATCTGGTCGATGTCCTGCTGGACGTGGCGGCCTCCGGCGAGAACGTGGTGGAGCGGGAGGGGCTTTCCATCCGCCACCCTGCCCGCTTCGTCCTGGTCGGCAGCGGCAACCCGGAGGAGGGGGAGCTGCGGCCCCAGCTGCTGGACCGGTTCGGCCTGTCCGTGGCGGTGCGGACCCCGACGGACCTGAAGACCCGGGTGGAGGTGATCCGCCGGCGCGACGCCTATGACCGCGATCCCATCGCCTTCGCCGCCCATTGGGCGCGGGAAGAAGGGCGCCTGGCCGGCCGCATCGCCGCCGCCAAGGCCCGCCTGCCCACCATACGAATGCCGGACCGGGTGCTGGAACTGGCGGCAAAGCTGTGCATGGCGCTGGGCGCCGACGGGCTGCGCGGGGAGCTGACCTGCATGCGGGCGGCCCGGGCACTGGCCGCTTTCGACGGGGCGGCGCGGGTGTCCCCGGAGCATCTGCGCCGGATCGCGCCCATGGCGATGAGCCACCGGCTGCGCCGCAACCCGCTGGACGAATCCTCCGCCCAAAGCCGGGTGGAGCGCGCGATGGCGGAGGTGTTCGGCGGATGACCGATTCAACCCGCCCTGGCCCTGCTCCCGATGCCGACCTGCACGCCGCCCCGGGGGACGCCCCTGGGCGCAATGCGATGGCGGATGTCCGGCTGGCGGCCGCACTGCTGGCGGTGGACCCGGTGGGTCTGGGCGGGGCGGTGCTTCGGGCCGGTGCGGGCCCCATGCGGGATGCCTGGCTGGCGGATTTCCGCGCCCTGCTGCCCCCTGGCACGCCCTGGCGCCGCGCCCCCGCCACCATCGGGGATGAGGCGCTGCTGGGTGGGCTGGACCTGACCGCCACCCTTGCCGCCGGGCGGCCGGTGGTGGCCCGCGGGCTTCTGGCGGAGACGGATGGCGGTGTCGTCCTTCTGGCCATGGCGGAGCGGCTGGGGCCGGACACGGCCGGGCGCATCATCGCCGTGGCCGATTCAGGCGAGGTGCGGCTGGAACGGGACGGCATCGCCCGCACCAACCCCGCCCGCCTGACCCTGATCGCCCTGGACGAAGGCCACGGGGAGGAGGAGCGCCCGCCCGACGCCCTTCTGGACCGCCTGGCCTTCCACCTGGACCTGACCGACCTGCGCCTGCCCCTGGGCGATGATCTTTTGCTCTCCAAGGACAGGGCACCGATCCCCTCTCCCCCTGAGGGAGGGGCCCATGCGCCGGCATGGGAGGGTGAGGGGTACTCCCAGGCACCGCCCCCCGACACCCCTCACCCTCCCCCGTCTCCGCTGCGCTCCGCCGCGGGCCCCTCCCTCTCCCTCAGGGGTCTGAGCGGAACCGGCAACCCCGGTGTCGATCGGGGGGCAGCCCGCCCCTCCCATGCTCCGCATATGCCCCGCCCTCAAGGGGAGAGGGACGATCGCGCCATCGCCGCCGCCCGTGCCCGCCTGGCCGGTGTGACCCCTTCGGCGGAGGGGGTGGAGGCGCTGTGCGCCACGGCGCTGGTCCTGGGCATCGGGTCCCTGCGGGCGCCTTTGCTGGCCTTGCGGGCGGCCCGGGCGCTGGCCGCCCTGGCCGGGCGCGCTGTCGTGGCGGCGGAGGACCTGGAAGGGGCGGCCCGTCTGGTCCTGGCCCCCCGCGCCACCTGCCTTCCGACGATGGAGGAGGAGGCGGACGAATCCGCGGACCAACCCCCGCCCGACCAGCCCCCGCCCCCGGACCGGCAGGAGGCGGCGGACCAGGACCGCCCCCCGCCCGACCCGGCGGAAATGCCGCCCCTGGCCGATCTGGTGCTGGCCGCCGCAGCCGCTTCCATCCCCCCCGGGCTTCTGGCCCGGTTGCAGGTGGAGCGGGCGCAACGCAGCCGGGGGCAGCAGGGCCGCCAGGGTGCGAAACAGGCGGGCAGCGGGCGCGGGCGCCCCACCGGCACCCGCCGGGGCGCACCGAAACGGGGCCAGCGGCTGAACCTGATCGAAACCCTGCGCGCCGCCGCCCCCTGGCAGGCCCTGCGCCTGTCGCAGCGTGCGGCGCAATCGCAAGCGCAGCCCGGCCGCCGCATCGCCGTGGCGACGGATGATCTGCGCACCACCCGCACCAAGCACCGGTCCCGCACGGCCACGATCTTCGTGGTCGATGCCTCCGGCTCAGCCGCCATGCAGCGGCTGGCGGAGGCGAAGGGGGCGGTGGAGCTGCTGCTGGCCGATTGCTATGTCCGCCGGGATGAGGTTGCGGTGCTTGCCTTCCGGGGAGAGGGGGCGTCCATGCTGTTGCCGCCAACCCGGTCCCTGGTCCGGGCGAAGCGCAGTCTGGCCGATCTGCCCGGCGGGGGCGGCACGCCGCTGGCCGCGGGCATCGCCGCGGCGGAGGATCTGGCCCTGGCCCTGCGCCGGCGGGGGACGACGCCGTCAGTGGTGCTGCTGACCGATGGGCGGGCCAACATCGCCCGCGACGGCAGCCGCGGCCGGGCCAAGGCGGGGGAGGATGCGGTGGCGGCGGCCCGGGCCCTGCGCGCGGCCGGCCTGTCCGCCCTTCTGGTCGATACAAGCCCCTGGCCCGACCCGGCGGCCCGGACCCTGGCGACGGAGATGCGGGCCGTCTACCTGCCCCTGCCCCGGGCGGATGCGGCCACCCTGTCCGGCGCCGTGCGCGGGCTGTCGGCCCCATGACCGCCGCCATGGATGCCCCCCTGAACACGCCTGTGGATTCCCCTGGGGAAGCACCGCCCCGCTTCGCCGACGATGCGCCCGACTGGCGGATCGACGGGCGGGACTGGCCGAACCGCGGCCTGTCGCGCTTCGTCACCGCCGGCCACCTGCGCTGGCATGTACAGGTGGGCGGACCCGGCGCCCCCGGTGGGCCACCCGGTGGGACCGGCGACACCGCCGCGCCGGACGTGATTTCGCCGCCTGTGTGCCTGCTGCTGCACGGGACCGGGGCGGCGACCCACAGCTGGCGGGGGCTGCTGCCCCTGCTGGCGGCGGGGATGGTGGTGGTGGCCCCGGACCTGCCCGGCCATGGCTTCACCACCACCCCGCCAAGTTCCCGCATGACCCTGCCCGGCATGGCCGCCGCCGTTTCCGCCCTGCTGGACCGGCTGGACCTGCGGCCCGATGTGGTGATCGGCCATTCCGCCGGGGCGGCGATCCTGGCCCGACTGTGCCTGGACGGGCGGATCGCGCCGCGCAGCCTGATCGCCCTGAACGGTGCCTTCGTCCCGTTCCGCGAGGCGCAGAATCCGCTCTTCAGCGGCATGGCCCGGCTGCTGGTGCTGAACCCGCTGGTGCCCCGGCTGTTCGCCTGGACGGCGGGCGGGCCATCGGGGGTGGAGCGGCTGATCCGCGATACCGGGTCCGTGCCCGACCGGGTGGGGGTGGCGCTTTATGCCCGGCTGCTGCGACGCCCGGCCCATGTGCGGGGGGCCTTGTCCATGATGGCGAACTGGGATCTGGTGCCGCTGCTGCGCGACCTGCCGGGCCTGCGCCCGCGGCTGGTGCTGGTCACCGCCGGCAACGACCGGGCCGTGCAGCCGGAGCAAGCGCGCCGCGTCGCGGCCCTGGTGCCCGGATCGGTCCTGCTACCCCAGCCGGGCCTGGGCCACCTGTCCCATGAGGAGCGGCCGGGGGAGACGCTGGACCTGATCCGGCCCTATGTTTGAGCATCCGGGAGCCGCCACACCTTCCCCTTCCGATGCGGCGCACCATGTCTGCCCCGGGCCGGTTGCATCCCTGTTACCGGCGATGGAGGATGCGACATGGCCCAGACCAGCCTGAACCGGGGCCTGAACCGGGGCCAAGGCGACTTCCCGGGCCTGGCTCCGGCGCTTGATTCCGCAAGGCGGGAGATCACGGGCCGGGCCGGGCGCCTGTCCTACTACACCGCCGGCCCTGACCGGGACAGGGGGGAAGGCGCCCCGGCCGACCCGGTCCTGCTGCTGCATTCCATCAACGCCGCCGCCAGCGCCTATGAGGTCCGGCCCATCTTCCAGTTCCTGCGGGGGGAGCGGCCGGTCTATGCCCCCGACCTGCCCGGCTACGGCTTTTCCGACCGGTCGGACAGGTACTATGACCGCGACCTGTTCGTGGCCGCCGTGCATGACATGCTGGATCTGGTGCGGGCGGAACATCCGGGGCGGAAGGTGGATGTGCTGGCCCTGTCGCTGACGGCGGAATTCGCCGCCCGGGCCATCGCCAGCCGGCAGGATGAGGTGGGTCGGCTGGTGCTGGTGACCCCGACCGGATTCGACCGCCGGGCGGCCGGCCGGTCCGGCCCCCCCGGCGGCACGCTGGAGATGGGGCCCATGGCCCGCCTGTTGGAGGGGACGGGGCTGGGCCGCGCCCTGTTCCGCCCCCTGGCCAGCCGGGCCAGCATCGCCTATTTCCTGCGCCGCACCTTCGGCGGACCCGATGTGCCGCCCGATCTGGTGGATTACGCCTGGCGCACGGCGCATCAGCCGGGTGGGCACCACGCGCCGCTGGCCTTCCTGTCCTTCCGGCTGTTCAGTACGGATATCCGGCAGGTCTATGAACGGCTGACCCTGCCGGTCTGGGTGCCCCATGCGACCCGGGGCGATTTCCGGGATTTCAGCGCCACAGCCTGGGCGGAAGCCCGGCCCAACTGGCTGTTCCAACCCTATGCCACCGGCGCCCTGCCCCAGTTCCAGATGCCGGACGCCTTCCTGACCGATTTGCGCCGCTTCCTGGACAGCGGCACCCCGGCCCTGGCCCGGGCGGGGGAATAACCTGCGCGTGCAGGGAAAAACTCCTCTCCCTCAAGGGGAGAGGGGTTTTGCCGCCGCCGCCCCTCCTTCCCGCCGAAATCCTCTTTCGGAGTGTCCAGTTTCTGTTACACTCCAGAACCATGGACGGATTGACACCCACCCCGATCCTTCCCGCCCTGGCGGAGGATTGTCACAGCGCCCGCCCTGCCATGTCCCCTGACGGTCCCCATGCGGTGGTGATCGGCAGCGGATTCGGGGGGCTGGCGGCGGCAATTCGCCTGGGTGCGCGGGGCTACCGGGTCACGGTGCTGGAAAAGCTGGGGGAGCCGGGGGGGCGTGCCTCGGTCTTCCGGCAGGACGGTTTCACCTTCGATGCCGGTCCCACCATCGTCACCGCCCCCTTCCTGTTCGAGGAGCTGTGGACCCTGTGCGGCCGGCGGATGGCGGATGACGTCACCCTGGTGCCCATGGACCCGTTCTACCGCATCCGCTTCGATGACGGGACCGTGTTCCGCTACAGCGGCGATCCGGCCCGGATGAGGGAGGAGGTGGCGCGGATCAGCCCGGGCGACGTGGCGGGGTATGAGCGGTTCCTGGCCGCCAGTGAGGAACGGTTCCGCATCGGCTTCCAGGAACTGGGGGATGTGCCCTTCGGCACCCTGTGGGACATGCTGAAGGTCGCCCCCGACCTGATCCGCCTGTCCGGCCATCGCAGCGTCCACGCGCTGGTGTCCCGCTACATCAAGGATGACAGGCTGCGCACGATCTTCAGCTACCACCCCTTGCTGGTGGGGGGGAATCCCTTCGCCGCCAGTTCCATCTACGCCCTGATCGCGTATCTGGAGCGAAAATGGGGGGTGCATTGGGCCATGGGCGGCACCGGTGCCCTGGTGCGCGGCCTGGCCGGGTTGATCCGGGACCAGGGCGGCACCATCCGCTGCGAGGCGACGGTGGAGCAGATCCTGCTGACCGGGCGCCGGGCCCGCGGCGTGCGCCTGGCGGGGGGGGAGGAGATCGCGGCGGATATCGTCGTCTCCAACGCCGACAGCGCCTGGACCTACCGCCACCTGCTGCCGCCCGCCGCGCGCCGCCGCTGGACCGACCGGCGGATCGAGCGGTCGCGCTATTCCATGGGCCTGTTCGTCTGGTATTTCGGCACCGACACGCGGTACGAGGATGTGACCCACCACACCATCCTGATGGGACCGCGCTATCGCGGGCTGCTGCGGGACATCTTCACCCAAAAGATCCTGACCCCCGATTTCAGCCTGTACCTGCACCGGCCGACAGCGACCGACCCGGCCCTGGCCCCGCCGGGCGGGGACACGTTCTATGCCCTATGCCCCGTCCCGAACCTGGAAGGCGGGCAGGATTGGGGACAGGAGGGGGCGGAGGCCATGCGCGCCCGCGTCCAGGCCCGGCTGGAGGAAACGGTGCTGCCCGGCCTTGGCCACCGGATCGTCACCAGCCGGGTGATGACGCCGCTGGATTTCCGCGACCGCTACCTGTCCCTGCGCGGGGCCGGATTCGGGCTGGAGCCGGTGCTGACCCAGAGCGCCTGGTTCCGCCCCCACAATGTGAGCGAGGAGGTGGAGGGGCTGTACCTGGTGGGTGCCGGAACCCATCCGGGGGCGGGACTGCCGGGGGTTCTATCCTCTGCCCGGGTACTGGACAGGGTGGTGCCCCATGCTGCCGACCGTGACTGAGACCGGGGCCGCGGCGGCCCTGTCCGCGATGGAGGCGGAGCGACGGGACCTGGCAGCCTGCCGCGCCGCCCTGCGCGCCGGGTCCCGCACCTTCTGGGCGGCCAGCCTGCTTCTGCCGCCGGGTGTGCGGGATGCAGCCACGGCGCTTTATGCCTTCTGCCGGGCGGCGGATGACGCGGTGGACGGCCAGGGGGACCATGCGACAGCGCCCGGTGCCGACGGGCCGCCCCCCTGTGCCATCGCCGCCGCGGCCGACCTGCGCCACCGGCTGGACGCGGTCTATGCCGGCAACCCGCGCCCCCATCCGGTGGACCGCTCCTTCGCCCGGGTGGTGGCGCGCTTCGCCATTCCGTACGCCCTGCCATCGGCCCTGATCGAGGGGATGGAGTGGGATGCCGTCGGCCGCCGCTACCGGTCCTTGGACGATCTGGCCGCCTATGCCGCCCGGGTGGCGGGCACGGTCGGGGCGATGATGGCCCTGTTGATGGGGGTGCGCGATCCGGCCGCCCTGGCCCGGGCCTGCGACCTGGGTATCGCCATGCAATACAGCAACATCGCCCGCGACATCGCGGAGGATGCGGCCAACGGGCGCCTGTACCTGCCGACCGACTGGCTGGCGGAGGCCGGGATCGATCCCGATCGGTTCACCGATGCCCCCCGGGCGGGGCCGTCCCTTACCCGCATCGTCATCCGCCTTCTGGCGGAAGCGGACCGGCTGTATACCCGGGCGGAGGATGGGATCGCCTGCCTTCCCCCCGCCTGCCGCCCCGGAATCGCCGCCGCCCGCTTCCTGTATGCGGAGATCGGGCGGGAGGTGGAGCGGGCGGGCCCCGCCCTTCTGGACCGCCGGGCCGTGGTCGGCCCCCGCCGTAAGCTGGAACTGTTGCCCCGGTCCCTGGCCGCTTCCGGGTGGAAGCCGGGCCCCGCCCTGGCCGTCCCGCCCCTGGCGGCGGTGGATTTCCTGGTGCGGGCCGTGATAGCGGGCCCGGCCCCGCCCCTGCCAGCGATGTTCACCGGCCCGGCCCCGGGCCGGTTCATGCAGGTGCTGAACCTGTTCGAACAGCTGGAACGGGGGGAGAAGGCGGGACGACCGGGGGCCCGCCGCGGCCCCGGCCTGAACCGCGGATACACCGGATAGCGGGCGGGAGGTGCGATGGATTCGGAAACCCTGAGCCTGATCGAATTGGTGCTGGTCTACGGCATCGTCCTGGCCCTGCTGTTCTGGCAATTGTGGGACGTGACCCGTGCCCAGAAGAAATCCAAGGCTGAAAGGGCCGCTAAGGAACTGGCCAAGGCAGAGGAAGACAGGGCGCCATAACGCCAAGCGTTGCAAATCCTGACCCTAGGTAGGGCGGCGATCGCCGCCGCGGGCAAGCGCGCATTCCCGCCAATAGACCGGTGGAGACCACCGGACTGCACGGGCCGGATTGCTGGGCCGGATTGCGCAGAAGATGCGCCAAGCGGTTCCCGCCCGCGGGGTCCAACCCACACCGGCCTTCCCCAACCACCCCGGCAGCATCGCCATCCCTTCCACCGGTGAGGGAACACACGTCAGCCCCCCACGGAAGCAATCCCGCAGTGCTCCAGCAGGTGATGGGCAAATGATCCAGCCCAGGGGGATCGGGAGGGGACGGCCCGGAATGAAGCTGGGGGTGCGATTGAGGGGGGCCCACGGACGATGACCGGGAACACCCCCCACCCAAGGGAGGAAGACGCCCGGCAATACCCGGGCGGACCGTCACTTCTTCCGGAATGCGTCCAGGGCGACAACAGTGCCCGTGGTCTGGGAGGCTTGGTCGTCGTCGGCCGATGCTTCGTCGGCCATCGGCTCCTCGGCTGTCTCCTCCTCCTCGTCCAGCAGGTCCCCGCCCAGTGCCTGGAACTGGAGGGCGAAGCTGACGGAGGGGTCGGCGAAGGTGGTGATGGCGGCGAAGGGAATGGTCAGCCGTTCATGCTGACCGCCGAAGGACAGCGTGACGGAGAAGATATCCTTGCCCACCTCCAGCCCGTAGAACTGGTATTGCAGGACGATCGTCATCTCCCCCGGGTACTGGGCCCGCAGGAAATCCGGGATGGCCACGCCGGGCGCATGGGTGCGGAAGGTGAGGAAGAAATGATGGTCGCCGGGCAGGCCGCGGCTTTCCACATCGCGCAAGGCTTCCCGAACCACGCCGCGCAGGGCCCCTTCGACCATCCGGTCGTACCGCAATTGATCCTTGGACATGCGCCCCGCTGAACCCCGCCGCTTGGATCCCCCCTCCCCAGGGTGGGCCAGGGTGGGATGGAATAAGGTGAGGGGCTTCTGTTGCCGGGTGCCCCCCGAACCCCGACCTACACTAACTACTGAGAGCCTTTGAGGGGGCTATCAGGCAGCCATGCGCAGGTCAGACGCCGTGTTGTCGTTGGCATCTTTGAAAATGGCCCGATAACGGCGGAACCATGCCGAGCGAAAACCATGCCTTTACCACGCACGTCGATCCTGTTTCGCCCCCGGGCTCCCTGACAACGACGGGAGAGTGGTGGAGGCGCCGGGTACCGCCCCCGGGTCCGTCACGCTTATTCCGCAAGGCGTTTATCGCCATAGTCGGGTCACCCCGACAGGACTGAATATAGGCATCCCGCAGCGCCAGTGGAAGGGCCTTGCGCGCCTGGGCCGCGGCTGCCCGCATACACCGCACTTCCAAGCCCCTTTGCCGGTGGCGCCAGGGCGGGCGCTGTCGCAGGAAAGCCGCACCTGTCCGACAAATGCGCCGGGCCATGGACGGTGCGAATTGACAATAGGATTACCTCCCCCCTAACGATTCATAATCGAACCGCCGTGCCATTCGGCGGAAGGCCCGGGGACCAACCCGGGTCGGGAGCACGCACCAGGCACGTACCACCCGACTGGACCTGCTGACGAACTGAAGGGGCATGAACGAAATGAAGTCTCGCACCGGGGCACTGCGCCCGATTATCGGCGGCGCCTGTGCCGCCATCGCCCTTGCTTCCGCTATCGGCGCCGCAGCACCCGCCCTTGCCCAGGACGGGCCCGTGGTGCTGGAAGAGATCATCGTCACCGCCACCAAGCGAATTGAAAACCAGCAGGACGTGCCCGTTTCCGTCGGAACGGTGAGCGGCCAGAAGCTGGAAGCCGTGTTCTCCGGCGGTGTGGAGCTGTTGGCCCTTTCCGGCCGGGTGCCCAGCCTGTACGCGGAATCGACCTTCGCCCGCACCTTCCCGCGCTTCTACATCCGCGGCCTGGGCAACAACGATTTCGACCTGAACTCCACCCAGCCCGTCGGCGTCATCTATGACGACGTGGTGCAGGAGAATCCGCTGCTGCGCGGCTTCCCCGTCTTCGACCTGGAGCGGGTGGAGGTTCTGCGCGGGCCCCAGGGCACGCTGTTCGGCCGCAACACGCCGGCGGGCAACATCAGCTTCATCTCCAAGAAGCCGACCCAGGACACGGACGCCTATTTCAGCGCCGCCTACGGCCGCTACAACGCGGTGGACGTGGAAGGTGCGATCGGCGGCGCGTTGGTGGAGAATGTGCTGTCCGCCCGTCTGTCGGTCATGTACGACCGCCGCGACGATTTCATCGACAACACCTTCACCGGTGAGGACGATGCCCTGGGCGGCCATGCGGAGGCCGCGGCCCGCCTACAGCTGCTATACGATCGCGGTGGTCCGTTCAACGCCCTGCTGAACGTGCATGGCCGCGACCTGGACGGCACGGCCCGCCTGTTCCGCGCCAACGCCATCCAGCGCGGCACCAACAATGTCGTGTCCGGCTTCGAGCGGAACGAGGTTTTCGCCAACGGCCGCAACGAGCTGGACGTGTCCAGCATGGGCGGCAGCCTGAAGATGGAGTATGAGTTCGGCGACGTGCTGCTGACCTCCATCACCGGGTATGAGACGGTAGACGTCTACACCCGCGGCGACATCGACGGCGGCGTGGCCGGCCGTGGTCCGGGTTTCATTCCCTTCGATTCCGAAACGGCGGATGAGATCGACGACCATTCCCAGTGGACCCAGGAAGTCCGCCTGACCAGCACCGGCAGCGGTCCGCTGCGCTGGCAGACCGGTGTCTTCTACTTCAATGAGGAAGTGAGCGGGCTGAGCTACGCCTATGGCAACCCGACCGATCCGCGCGGCATCTCCTTCTACACCGACGCTGACCAGGAGACGACGAGCTGGGCCATCTTCGGCCAGGGGAATTACGACCTGACGGAGCTGCTGACCCTGACCGTCGGCGCCCGCTACAATGACGAAGAGAAGGATTTCGCGGTCGCCCGCTTCTCCGGCACGCCCACCCCGCTGCGCGGGGCCACCGACGTGTCCGGTGACCGGCTGACCTGGGATGTCAGCCTGTCCTATGCCGCGACGGACGACATCAACCTGTTCACCCGAGTCGCCAGCGGCTACCGCGCGCCGTCGATCCAGAGCCGGCCGCTGTTCTACTTCGGCAACAACATCCTGCGGGATGCCACCAGCATCGCCAAGGCGGAAACGATCATGTCCTACGAGGCGGGCTTCAAGTCCGACCTGGTGGACAACCGGGTCCGCCTGAACGTCACCGCCTTCTACAGCGACATCGACGACCAGCAGTTCACCGCGGTCGGCGGCACCAGCAACAACAACACCCTGCTGAACGCCGAGAACGGCACTGCCTACGGCTTCGAGGCAGAGCTGGAGGCCCTGGTGACCGACGATCTGCTGCTCACCTCCGGCCTGTCCTGGAACAAGACGGAGATCGAGGATCCGAACCTGCGCCACCCGGGCTGCGGCGCGCCCTGCACCGTGACCGACCGGCGTGATGCCCGCGGCTTCATCATCGACGGCAACCCGTTCCCGAACGCGCCGGAATGGATGTTCAACGTGACCGCCCGTTACGGGTTCGAGGTCGCCGGCGGCGAGATGTACATCTTCACCGACTGGGCCTACCGGTCGGAGGTCAATTTCTTCCTGTACGAGTCGGTTGAGTTCAAGTCCGACGCCAAGCTGGAAGGCGGCCTGAAGCTGGGCTACGTCACGGCGGATGACCGGTTCGAGTTCGCGGTGGTGGGCCGCAACATCACCAACGCCAAGGAACTGGAAGGCGCCATCGACTTCAACAACCTGACCAGCTTCGTGACCGAGGCCCCGTATTACGGGGTGGAGCTGTCGGCGCGCTTCTGATCACGGCACCTGTGATCACCGGCTGATCACAGCGCCGATCAACGGAAGACCAGGGCCCGGGGGGAAACCGCCGGGCCCTGTTTTTGTCCGCGGACGGATTGGGCTGCCGACGCAGGCCCTTCACGCGGTGCACGGCATGCACTATATTCCCTTCCATGCCAACCTTGCACAGATTGCGGAATGCCAAGATTGAGGTCTTTGCGCGGAACCATAATCCCCCGCACTTCCGGCTGATTGGCCCGAACAGCCGATGCAACATCGCAATCCGTACCCTGGAGGTTTTGGTCGGGTACGCAGCACCCGACGATCTGGCGGAGGCACGGGCCTGGGCAATGGAACATCGCGATCTTCTGATGCGGACATGGGAGAGCTTGAATGCCCCGGAATGATGGACTGCCCACCCTGCTGGCCGTCACGGTGGAGGACGGGCACACCATTCGGGTGACCTGGGCCAACGGCGCGCAGGAAGTTGTGGACCTGTCCCCCACTCTGCATCGTTTCCGTCTGTATGCGCCGCTTCGGGCCGATCCGGACCTGTTCCGCGACCTTCGGCTGGAGGATGACGGGGCGACCCTGGTCTGGGGAGACGGCCGGATCGACATGCCGGCGGATGCGATCTGGGATCTGGCGCGGGAAACCATGGACAATGCAGAGTTCCGCTGCTTCCTGGAGCGCAACGGATTGACCCTTGATGCCGCGGCTGCCGCTTTGGGTATAAGCCGCCGCCAGGTCGCCTACTTCGCCGCCGACAAGCCGGTACCCCGCACCGTCGCTCTGGCCTGCCGCGGCTTCGAAAGCCTGCACCGGACCGCGGCATAGGCGCCCGGCCCGCCTGCGGGATTGCGCAAGCGTGCGGGCCTTGGCAGGGTGTCGGCCCGATCCCCGTTCCCCGCCGGCCGACCCCGCCCCCATGACCACGCCCCATCCCGAGCAGCAATACCTGGATCTTCTGCGCCATCTCCTGAACCAGGGGGATGAGCGGATGGACAGGACCGGTGTGGGCACGCGCAGTGTCTTCGGCTGGATGATGCGCTTCGACCTGGGCGCCGGTTTCCCGCTGATGACGACCAAGCGGGTCTATTGGAAGACCTGCTTCCGGGAGATGCTGTGGTTCCTGTCCGGCGGCACCAATATCCGCCCGCTGGTGCAGCAGGGGGTGAAGATCTGGACCGATTGGCCGCTGAAGACCTATCGGGAGGCGACGGGGGAGGATATCAGCGCCGAGGCGTTCGAGCGCCGGATCGCGGAGGATGCGGAATTCGCCGCCCGCTGGGGCGAACTGGGTCCCGTCTACGGCAAACAATGGCGCCGCTGGCTGGGCCCGGACGGGCGGGAGCATGACCAGATCGCCGCCTTGGTCGCCCAGATCAAGGCCAACCCCACCAGCCGCCGCCTACTGTTCCACGGCTGGAACGTGGCGGAGGTGGAGGGCATGGCCCTGCCGCCCTGCCACATGGTCTATCAGTTCCATGTCTCCCGCGACCGGACGGGGGCGGGGCGTCTGTCCTGCCTGCTGTTCCAGCGCTCGGCCGATGTGCTGCTGGGCCTGCCCTTCAACATCGCGGGCGCGTCGGTCCTGACCCATATGCTGGCCCAGCAGACCGATCTGCTGCCGGGGGATCTGGTCTGGTGCGGCGGGGATGTCCACCTGTATTCCAACCATCGGGATCAGGCGGAGCTGCAACTGACCCGCACGCCCCGCCCCTTCCCCACCCTGACCCTGCGGCACCGGCCGGACAGCATCGACGGCTACCGGATCGCGGATTTCGAGATGACGGGCTATGATCCCCATGCCCCCATCAAGGCGGAGGTGGCGGTATGACCGGCGGCCCCATCCGCCTGTCCCTGATCGCCGCGGTGGCGCGCAACGGCGTGATCGGGGTGGACAACCGCCTGCCCTGGAAGCTGCCGGGCGACCTGAAATTCTTCAAGCGCACCACCATGGGCAAGCCGATGGTGCTGGGCCGCAAGACCTGGGAAAGCTTCGGGGGCCGCCCCCTGCCCGGCCGCCCGCATATCGTCCTGACCCGCGACCCGGCCTATACGGCGGAGGGTGCGACGGTGCTGCATGACCTGGACAGGGCCTTGGCGGAGGCCCGGCGGCTGGCGGCGGCGGCCGGGGGCGATGAGGCGATGGTGATTGGGGGGGAGGCGCTGTTCCGCGACACCCTGCCCCTGGCGGATCGCGTTTACCTGACGGAGGTCGATGCGGACCCGGCGGGCGATGCGTTCTTTCCCGACATCGACCACGGCCGGTTCCGGGAAACCGAGCTTGAGCGGGCGGAGGTCGCCGGGCCCGACAGCCCCGCCTACCGTATCCTGGTGCTGGACCGATGCAACTGACCCCCATCCCCGACGACATCCTGCCCACCGCGATTGAGGCGGTGCGGGCCTATCTGGCCCCCGGGACCGCGGCGCGCGCCGTCTTCGACCGGATCGCGGCGACAGTCGCCCTGGTCCCCCTGGGCCACGACCTGCCCCACCACCGGGCCCAGGCGGTGGCGTTGTGCCGGCGGTTCGGCATCGCCACGGTGGATGAGGAGCCCCAAGCCGCCTATTCCTATGACGGTCGGGCCGTGCGCACCCGGACGGAGGCCTATGTCCTGATCCATGAGGTGGCCCATTGGCAGGTCGCCCCGCCGGAACGCCGGTCGTGCAAGGATTTCGGCCTGGGTGCCGGACCGGAGACGGGGCGGATCGCGGAAGCCGACGCCGCCCGTTGCGTGGACAAGGATACCCAGATCGAGGAGGAGGCGCTGGCCAGCCTTCTGGGCATCCTGTGGGAGGTGGAGCTGGACCAGCCCGCCATCCTGGCCTTCCTGGAACAAAACTGGCTGGAGGGGTGGGAGCGCCCGGCGGGCTGTGCCGCGAATCTGGCGGCGATTGTCGATGGCTTGTATGAGCGCGGACTGATCGATGCCGCGGGACGGCCCCTGACGCCGGAATCGTGCAGCGGGGAATGCCGCCGCGCAGCTTGATTTCCTGTTTCCGATGGCGGTGGACGGGCCCGGATTTCTGGGGTTTCTATGGGCGAAAATCCATAATCCCAGGGACGAACCCTGGCCCGCACCTAGGGGGGACCACCATGCCCAACGCCACCGCCGTCACCATTCCGGCCGCCACGCCGGCCATCCTGTCCATGATCGGCGATACGCCGCTGGTCCGGGTCACCACCTTCGACACGGGGCCCTGCACCCTGTACCTGAAGCTGGAGAACCAGAATCCCGGCGGCAGCATCAAGGACCGCATCGCCCTGAAGATGATCGAGGCGGCGGAGGCCGAGGGGCGGCTGAAGCCCGGCGGTGCGGTGATCGAGGCGACGGCCGGCAATACCGGCCTGGGCCTGGCCCTGATCTGTGCCGCCAAGGGCTACCGCCTGATCCTGGTGATCCCGGACAAGATGGCGGTGGAGAAGATCAACCACCTGCGCGCCCTGGGGGCGGAGGTGCGGATCACCCGGTCCGACGTAGGCAAGGGCCATCCCGATTACTATCAGGACATCGCCGAACGTCTGGCGGGGGAGATCCCGGGCAGCTTCTATGTCAACCAGTTCGCCAACCCGGCCAATCCCCAGACCCATGAGGACTGGACCGGGCCGGAGATCCTGCGCGACATGGGCGGGGATGTGGATGCGGTCGTCTGCGGTGTCGGTTCCGGCGGGACCATGACCGGCCTTGGCCGCTTCTTCGCCAAGGCCAGCCCCAAGACCGCCATGGTCATCGCCGATCCCGTCGGTTCCATCATCGCCGATCTGGTCAATACCGGCCGCCACGATGCGCCGGGAAGCTGGGTGGTGGAAGGGGTGGGGGAGGATTTCGTGCCCCCCAACTGCGACCTGCAATTCGCCCGCGCCGCCTATTACGTCAGCGACGGCGAAAGCCTGACCGCGGCGCGCGACCTGCTGCGGCGGGAGGGCATCCTGGGCGGATCGTCCACCGGCACGTTGCTGGCGGCGGCACTGAAATACTGCCGCGACCAGACGGAGCCCAAGCGCGTCGTCACCTTCGTCTGCGACACGGGCAACAAGTACCTGTCGAAGATGTTCAACGACGCCTGGATGGCCGACCAGGGCTTCCTGCCCCAGGAGCGGCACAACGACCTGCGCGACCTGATGACCCGCCGCTGGGACAAGGGCCAGGTCGTCACCGTCGGGCCGGAGGATACGCTGCTGACCGCCTATAAGCGCATGCGGATCAGCGATGTCTCCCAGCTTCCGGTGATGGAGGGGGACCGGGTCATCGGCATCCTGGACGAAAGCGACCTGTTGCTGCATATCCGCAAGAACCCGGACCGGTTCAAGGACAAGGTCTATACCGCCATGGTGAACCGGCTGGTCACCGTGCCGGTGACGGCCGACATGGCCACCCTGACCGATCTGTTCGACCGCAACATGGTCGCCATCATGGTCGACGGGGACCGGTTCCTGGGCGTGCTGACCCGCATGGACATGCTGAACTTCCTGCGCCGCCAGATGGCCTGATCCGGCCGGAAGACCGCCCAACCAAAGGACCGCCCGCCCGCGATGATCGACCGTTCCCGCCAGATCGGCATGTTCGGCCGCTACGA
Source organism: Pseudomonadota bacterium (assembly GCA_046045995.1). Classification (GTDB taxonomy): domain Bacteria; phylum Pseudomonadota; class Alphaproteobacteria; order Azospirillales; family Azospirillaceae; genus Indioceanicola. The sequence continues at coordinate 52,698 of JBJOKR010000004.1, forward strand.
CCTGCCGGTGGTGAACATCGCGGCAGAGGCGGAATGTGCGGATTTCGTCACCCCGGCCAAGGCGGCGGGCATTCCGCCGTTTGCCCGGATGCTGCACGCCGTTGCCCAGGCCAGCCTGGACGTGCCGCAGTTCCGCCTGCGCCTTCTGCCAGACGGTACGGTGCGGGAGGTGGTGGTGCGGGACGAGGGGGCCGATCTCCGCGTCTCCTACACGGTGCTGGGGGTGGAGGAGAACCTGAACTTCTCCTCCTTCGACCATCGGGCGCACTTCCCCGATTTCCTGGCCGCCTATCTGGCGGACCGGGAGGCGGCGCGGGCGGCCTTCGCCCGGGGGGAGGCGGATCTGCGCCTGTCCCCGCTGGGGGAGGATCGGGCCTGGATCTTCGTCACCTGCCTGCCTTGGCTGCGTTTCACCTTCATCCAGCATCCGATCGCCGACACCGCCGACTGCTCCATCCCCGGCATCGCCGTGGGCCGGTATGAGGTCACGGCCGACGGGCGGGTGCGCTTCCCCATCGCCGTCCAGGCCCATCACGGCCTGGTCGACGGTATCCACATCGCCCGCTACATCCGCCGGGTGGAGGCATTGCTGGACCAGGCGGCGGATGCCCCGGCGCAGCCGGCGGAACCCGTGCTATGATGGCGCCCTGTCATCCTTTCCAGGAGGGTCCGGCATGAACGCGCTTCCCGTGGCGAAACCCCGGCGCATGACCGTGGGGGAATTCCTGGACTGGCCCGGCGACGGGACCGATACCCGCTACGACCTGATCGCCGGGGAGCCGGTGGCGCAGGCCGCACCATCCCGCCAGCACAGCGAAATCCAGGCGAGCCTGACCGGGCTGCTGTTCACCGCCCTGCGGGACCGGCCACCCTGCCGTCCCCTGACGGAAGCGGGGGTTTTCCGCTCACGCCGCCACTTCAACTACCGCACGGCCGACCTTCTGGTGACCTGCCGGCCCCCCAACGCGCTGGATCCGGTGGAGCCCCGGATCGTCTTCGAGATCCTGTCCCCGTCCAACCGCAGGCAGACCCTGGCCAATATCGGCTTCTACGCCGCCTTCGACAGCGTGCAGGAGATCGTGACCGTGGACAGTGAGCGGGTGGAGATCCTGGTCTACCGCCGGGAGACGGGACCCGACTGGTCCGACACCCCGGCTGCGGTGCTGGGCCCCGGGGACCGGCTGGTCCTGCATTCCATCGACGTCACCCTCGACCTTGCCGACATCTACCGCAACGTCCCCTTCTGAACCGACAGGCCCCGCCCCGCCCATGAGCCACCGTCCCAACCGCCACGGCTTCTCCACCCGCGCCATCCATGCCGGACAGGCGCCGGACCCGACGACCGGTGCCATCATGGTGCCGATCTATGCGACCAGCACCTATGTGCAGGAGAGCCCGGGCGTCCATAAGGGCTATGAGTACAGCCGCAGCCAGAACCCGACACGCATGGCCTATGAGCGCTGCGTGGCCGACCTGGAGAGCGGGGCGCGGGGCTACGCCTTCGCCTCCGGCCTGGCCGGGCAGGCGACGATCCTGGAGCTGCTGGACACAGGCTCCCATGTCATCGCCATGGATGACCTGTACGGCGGCAGCTACCGCCTGTTCGAGCGGGTGCGCAAGCGCACGGCCGGCCTGTCCTTCAGCTTCGTCGACATGGCCGATCCGGCCACCATCGAAGCGGCCATCCGGCCGGAAACCCGCATGATTTGGGTGGAGACGCCAACCAACCCGTTGCTGAAGCTGGCGGATCTGGAGGCGATCGCCGCCATCGGCAAGCGCCACGGCATCATCACCGTCTGCGACAACACGTTCGCCAGCCCCTGGGTCCAGCGCCCGCTTGAACTGGGCTTCGACATCGTCAGCCATTCCGCCACCAAGTACCTGAACGGCCATTCCGACATGGTCGGCGGCGTCGTGGTGGCGCGCGAGGAGGGGGAGGTGTCGGAGCAACTGGCCTTCCTGCACAATGCCGTGGGATCGATCCAGGGCCCCTTCGACAGTTTCCTGGTCATGCGGTCGCTGAAGACCCTGGCCGTGCGGATGGAGCGCCATTGCGAGAACGCGGCGGAGCTGGCGGGCTGGCTGGAGACGCATCCGGCCATTGCCCGGGTCCGCTACCCCGGCCTGAAAAGCCATCCGCAATACGATCTGGCCCGGCGGCAGATGCGGGCCGGGGGCGGCATGATCACCATCCACCTGAAGGGCGGGCTGGACCCCGCCCGCCGGATGCTGGAGCGGTGCAGCCTGTTCAGCCTGGCCGAAAGCCTGGGCGGGGTGGAAAGCCTGATCGAACACCCCGGCATCATGACCCATGCCAGCATCCCAGCGGAGCAGCGGGCGGCGCTCGGCATCGATGACGGTCTGGTCCGCCTGTCCGTCGGGATAGAGGATCTGGACGACCTGCGCCACGACCTGGAACAGGCGCTCGGCTGACGGGTGTGCCTGGGATCCCTCCGGATGGAGGACCCGCACGGTCGGATATGCCAACCGTGCCCTGGACAATCGCCGGATGAAGACCTACCCTATGAGGGCAGGACGGGACGGGCTGCTTTCCCGACCCGTCCGCTCCAAGGCTTCAGGCCCCCAACGCTTTAAGCGAGGGTGACCACGACGTGCAGGACACGCCGGGGCCACACGGGGATCCGAAGCACAGGGAAAAAGGGCATTTTCCGCATGCACCTTCTCATCTGAACGGCGGGCCGGCCCTTTCAGGTCCGCCGTTTTCATTCTAGAGCATGCAGCCATTCAATCATCAATAGGCGATCCGGTGCGGCCCGACCGGCCCGCATTACCCGCGCCCCTGCCCACTGCCCCCGTCCCCGCCCGGCAAAGAAAGAGGCGCCCGGCCTGGGACCGGGCGCCTTGAGGTTTCGGCACGAGGCTATGTACAGGGGCTCGCTCAGTGCCGGATCTCCCACGCGAACTCAACGTGGCAGGGGGCATTGGGCATGGCGGCGATGGGGTTCATCTGCAGCCATGTCCAAAAATCGCTGAAGGAAAGCTGGGGACGGGCCTGGGCATAGGCGCCCAGCGACCCGGCGACCCGTTCATTCAAGGTGCGGGTAACCTCCGCATAGGCCACCTCTGGGACGCCGTGCGCCACCGTGATTTCCCCCGTACGGGGATCGGCGGCGCGGAAGCTGTGGCTCCCGTCCCGAAACGCGTATGCAACCTTGATCGGATCGTCCTGGTACATGATGTCCGTCCTAAACCGGATCGCGCATTATCCGTACCAATTCCGATCGTGTCTGGAAAGGAAAAAACCCATGCACCTTGCGCGGTGCAGCAATACGTCTTGCAGGGCCCGGTGGGGCCGCGCACAGGCGGCACCACCCCCTGTCACAGGCCCTGGATCAGGATGTCCCGGAACTGGACCCGCGATCCCACGTGATGGGCCTGAAGGGCGATATGCCCGCTGCGCCGCCGGGTGCCGCCTGTCAGCCGGCTGACCGCCCGATCGTTCAGGATCACCGTGATGTCATCAGCGATGGCGGTGATCCGGTACCGGTTCCAGACACCGATGGGATGGAAGGCCGCCGCCAGCGCCGGGGCCAGGCGGTAGACGGCGCCGGTCAGGTGCAGGGGGCTGTCCCGGCTGCCGTCCGGGGCGATGCCGCGGTTGTCGATCTGCACCTCATACCCGTGCTCGATGGCCGGGCCCGGCCCTTCGGTCAGGGGCGGGGTGCGCAGGAAGATGCCGGAGTTGTCATGATCCTCCCAGCTGCACCAATCCACCTGAAGGGTGAAGTCGGCGAAGGTTTCCGCCTCATACCAGAACAGGCCGTGCCCGCCCTCCGTCTCCAGGATCCCGTCCGCCACCCAGCGGAACCGCCCCTGCCCCGCCATGCGCCAGCCTGCAAGGTCGGGGTTGAAGAGGGGGCGGGGCTTGTCCGGATCAGTCATGACCACCTCTCCATCCTTAGCAAAGCGCTTGTTGCATTTGGTGCGGGACGCTAACATCCTGTCATGTATGAGGTCCGGTATACCGCGGATGCCCTGAAGACGCTGCGCCGGATTCCCCGGACCACCGCCCTGTTGATCCGGGCCAAGGTAACAGCCCTGGCCGCCGACCCGATGGCCGCGCAGCAGGTGAAAAAACTGAAGGGGCGTGACGCTTATCGCCTGCGGGTCGGGGATTGGCGCGTGATCTATGAGATCGAGAACGGCCGGATGGTGATCATCGTCGTGAAGATCGGGCCAAGGGGGGATGTCTATGACTGACGGGCCGCAGATCATCCGGGATGAAACGGGCAAGCCCGCCTTCGCCGTCATCCCCATCGCGGAATATGAACGGCTGGTCGACGCGGCGGAGGAAGCGGCCGATATCCGCGCAGTCGATGCCTATCGGCAGGCAGGGGCGGAGACATTTCCGGACAGTGTGGCCGAACGGCTTCTGACCGACTGCAACCCGGTCACCGTGTTCCGGGAATACCGCGGCCTGTCCCGCGCCGCCCTGGCCCGTGAGGCCGGCCTGTCGGCCGCCTATCTGACCCAGATCGAAACAGGCCTGCGCCGGGGATCGGTGGATGTCCTGAAGGGGATCGCCCGGGCCTTGGATGTGGATCTCGATCTGTTGACCTAGATGGGTGACTTCACCGCCGACGGGCCTGGGCCGTCCCGGTCTCACCCCCCATCGGCCAGGCGGTAGACCTCATCCATGTCCAGGTCGATCCCCGGCGGATCCAGGGGGATGGTGCCGCCGGAGAGGATGCGGCTCAGGATCGTATCCCCGTCCTGTAGGGCGTGATGGATGATGGTGCGCTTGTCGTAGAAGACGATCAGGTAGTGCATCACGCTGGGCAGCCGGAAATAGGCGGCCATCTTCCGCCCCGTATCCACCCCCCGGCTGCTGTCGGAGGTGACCTCCACGATCACCACCGGTGACGGGGCGACAATGGCCAGCGGGTCGACGGGCGGCCCGCAATTGATCAGGGCATCGGGCTCGAAAACGTTGTCGTCATCCACGTAGACGGTCATGCCGTCGGTGAAAGCCTGGCATCCCTTGGCCCCACGGCGCCGAAGTTCACGATCGAATGCCTGCCAGATCAATGCCTTCATGACATTGTGCCGGGCGCGCTCGGGCGCCATGGCGATCGGTTCGCCGTGATCGAGTTCGTAGCGCTTGCCGTCCGGCTGCTGCTCGACCCAGGCGAAGAATTGCTGGCGGTTCAAGCCATGGATCATGGCGCCCTCCCCCCCACGATCAAAACAGCCGATGATAGCCCAAGGCGGGGCCCGGAAACAGACGGGGCGCGGGAGATGTCGCCATCTTCCGCGCCCCGGATCCACGGCACCGCCGACAGGCGGGCGCGATCACGTATCCAGGAAACTCCGCAGTTTCCGGCTCCGGCTTGGGTGCTTCAGCTTGCGCAGGGCCTTCGCCTCGATCTGGCGGATGCGCTCGCGGGTCACGCTGAACTGCTGGCCGACCTCTTCCAGGGTGTGGTCGGTGTTCATGCCGATTCCGAAGCGCATGCGCAGCACCCGCTCCTCGCGGGGCGTCAGCGTGGCGAGGATGCGGGTCGTCGTCTCGCGCAGGTTCGCCTGGATGGCGGCGTCCAGCGGCAGGACGGCGTTCTTGTCCTCGATGAAGTCGCCCAGGTGGCTGTCCTCCTCGTCGCCGATCGGCGTTTCGAGGGAGATGGGCTCCTTCGCGATCTTCAGGACCTTGCGCACCTTCTCCAGCGGCATCATCAGCCGCTCGGCCAGTTCCTCCGGCGTGGGCTCGCGCCCGATCTCGTGCAGCATCTGGCGGGAGGTCCGCACCAGCTTGTTGATCGTTTCGATCATGTGCACGGGGATGCGGATGGTGCGGGCCTGGTCGGCGATCGAGCGGGTGATCGCCTGCCGGATCCACCAGGTGGCGTAGGTGGAGAACTTGTAGCCGCGCCGGTACTCGAACTTGTCCACCGCCTTCATCAGGCCGATATTGCCTTCCTGGATCAGGTCCAGGAATTGCAGTCCGCGGTTCGTATACTTCTTGGCGATGGAGATGACGAGACGGAGGTTCGCTTCCACCATCTCCTTCTTGGCGCGGCTCGCCTCCTTCTCGCCCTTCTGCACCGTCTGGACGATGCGGCGGAACTCCCCGATGGGAAGGCGGGCCTGCTGGGACACGTCGGAGATGTTTTCGCGCACCCGCGCCACATCGCCCGCGGATTTCTCCGCGAACTTGGCCCAGGCCTTGTTGATGGACCGGCAGCGCTCCAGCCAGTTGGGGTCCAGCTCCGACCCGTAATACTGGTGCAGGAAATCCTCCCGCTTCACCTTGCAATCCGTGGCAAGGCGCAGCAGCCGGCCTTCGAAGCCCAGCAGCTTCTTGTTCAGGGCATAGAGCTGCTCGACCAGCTGCTCGATGCGGCCGTTGTTCAGGCGGACGGAATTGACCAGCTCGGTCAGTTCCGCCTTCACCTTGTCGTACTTCTTGTCGGACCCCTTGGGCAGCTCCTCACCCCGCTGCAGGGCAGCCAGACGCTGCTCCTGGAGCTTATGCAGGCGCTCATAGGTTTCCTCGATCTTGGAGAAGGTCTCCAGGACCTTGGGCTTCAGCTCGGCCTCCATGGCCGAGAGGGACATGTTGTTTTCCTCGTCGTCGCCTTCGCCGGCGGGGCCGCCCTCCCCCTCGCCTTCGCCTTCGCGACCCTCGACCTCCTCCTCCTCGCGCTCGGCGGCGGGGCCGTCCAGGGCCTCCACCGTCGGCTCACCGGATTCCGGATCGATGCCGTAGGTGGCGTCCAGGTCGATGATGTCCCGCAGCAGCATCTTGCCGTCCTGCAGGGACTGGTGCCATTCGATGATGGCCTGGATGGTCAGCGGCGATTCGCAGATCGCGCCGATCATCATCTCCCGGCCGGCCTCGATGCGCTTGGCGATGGCGATCTCGCCCTCGCGGCTCAGCAGCTCGACCGAGCCCATCTCGCGCAGATACATGCGCACCGGATCGTCGGTGCGGCCGATATCGTCGTCATCCAGGTTACCGGAGGTGCGGCCCTCGCCGTCGCCGGCGGCCTCCTGCCCGTCTTCCTGCTCTTCCGCCTCGACGACGTTGATGCCCATCTCGGAGAGAAGGGCCATCGTGTCCTCGATCTGCTCGGAGGACGAGCTGTCCGGCGGCAAGGCGGCGTTCAGCTCGTCATAGGTGACGTAGCCGCGCTCCTTCCCGCGCTGGATCATCTTCTTGACGGCGATCGCCATGCCGTCCATGAGGGGGCCATTGGCCTCCTCGTCCCGCGTTTCCGTCACTTCCGCGGACTGCTGCGCTTTCGTGGCCATTCGCTGGATGCCCCCGCACTCACTCGGCTGGTGCCCGTCCGTGCCGGGCCGGACTGCGGTCCCCCACGGACAAGGCGCTTGTCGTAAACGCACTTGGGCGACTCGGGCAACCACCCGGTCGACCATCCCCACCCCGATTGACCTGTTGTCCCGTGGTTCTGCATGCGGCCGTGTCCGCCAGGACACAGGGCCGGGAAACACGAATGCAATGGCTGCCCGCCCCGTTGCCCGGGCCGGTCCTATTCCTCCGCATCCGTCAATCCGGCCGCATGCCCCCGTCTGTTCAGAACCTCCCGACGCAGCGCTTCGAGACGGAACAGGTTCTCCTCGCTGAATTCCTCGGCGAGGCGCCGTTCCGCTTCCCGCAGCTCCGCCTGGATCGCCAGTTCCTGGGACGCCAACCAGACTTCCTGCCAACCACTCCGTGCGGCATCGATGGACGCTCCTGGGTGCGCAAATCGTGGCGCGTCTGCACTCAGCAGACTATCCAGCGTCCCGGCATGACCGCGGGATGACAAGTGGCGACGCAACCCATCGCCGTCAAGTCCGGATTCGCCACTGAGGCATGCCACCAGATCACGGCGGAGGTGTTCCAGCTCGGGATCGGCAAAGGTCGTGCGCGCCAGCTCCTCCCCCACCGCGTCGAACAAGGTGGGGTGATTCAGCACCGGCAGCAACAGCAGCCGTTCGCGCCAGCGGGGTTCGGTCTTCACCGTACCCGACCGGAACCGCGGGTCCCAAAGCCGGCTGACCGGCAGGGAGATGCCGATGGCCCCGCCCGCATCGGCCCCGCGCCGACCGAAGCCGCCCTGTCCATAGCCCCCCTGACTATATGCCCCCTGCCCATAGCCCCCTTGCCCGCACGGCGCCCCGGCCCGTCCGGTCCCCGCGGCGTTGCCACGGCGGCGGAGCTGGTACAGCCGGTCGCGCATGTCCTGGTCATAGGCGCGGCGGACCCCGGGATGCTGGATCTGGGCGCAGCGCTCCTT